>CAYGVX010000017.1:0-31044 GCA_964353725.1 uncultured Candidatus Bathyarchaeia archaeon | reverse complement strand
GAGAAGAGGCTTTTCAAGCCAGAAGCCAAACCCAGTTCTCACGAGTAAAGGTTTAGAACTCAGATGCGCGCGCATAGCGACGAGAGAGCTGCCTTCTTCTGCAGCCTAAAACGTTAAAATACCTAGGCAAGCAAGAATACTCCCCAAGCTGGAGCAAACCATGGCAACCGCAAAACGCGAAAAACGGGACAAACACTTCGGCAAATGGTTCCGCCGCATGCTCATAGAAGCGGAAATTCTTGACTACCGCTATCCAATCAAGGGCTGCGGCATCTGGCTTCCCTACGGGTTCAAGATACGCAGACTCGTCACCCAGCTCCTCCGAGACCTGCACGACGCGAAGGGGCACGACGAAGTGCAGTTCCCCATAATGGTCACCGAGACCAACCTTCGCAAGGAAGCCGCTCACATCAAGGACTTCGAGAACGAGGTGTTCTGGGTAACCCACGGCGGCACGAAACCCCTCGAAGTCCGATATGCCCTGCGTCCCACGAGCGAAACAGCCATGTATCCTATGCTGAAGCTGTGGATACGCAGCCACGCCGACCTGCCCCAGAAGCTCTACCAGATCGGTAGCGTCTTTCGCTGCGAAACAAAGACCACCCGCCCCATAATCAGAGTCCGCGAAGTCACAACCTTCAAGGAAGCTCATACTGCCCACGCTACGCTGGAAGACGCTGAAGAGCAGGTTAGGGAAGCTCTTCAGATTTACAGGGACTTCTTCGACGGTTGCGGTGTCCCCTACGTGATCAGCCGTCGCCCGGACTGGGACAAGTTCCCCGGAGCGCTCTACTCCATATCCTTCGACGTTGTCTTGCCCGACGGTCGCACCCTGCAATCGGGCACAGTGCACAACTTGGGTCAGAACTTCTCCAAGGCCTTCGACATCCAGTACGAGACGTTGCAAGGTGCCCGTGAGTTTGTTTGGCAGACTTGCTTCGGAATAAGCGAGCGAGCAGTGGCCTCCTTGCTCAGCGTCCACGGAGATGACAACGGCATAGTCCTCATGCCCCGGATCGCCCCCACTCAAATCATAATAGTCCCCATACTGCAGAAGGAGAACCAGAAGCCTATCCTGGAGGTATGCGAAAAAGTGGGGGAGAAACTGAAGGACATGGGCTTCAGGGTTGAGATCGATCAGAGGGAAGAGCTTACGCCGGGAGCCAAGTTCTTCTACTGGGAACTCCGCGGCATCCCAATCCGCATGGAAATAGGTCCAAGAGACGTTCAAAAAGAACAGGTAGTTTTGGTCCGTCGAGACAACTTCAAAAAGGAGGCTTGCAGCATAAACGAACTACCGACCCGACTGCCCAAGCTGATGGAGCAGATTTCGGCTGAAATGCGGGAGAAGGCGAGCGGATGGATGAAAACACACATTTACAGAGTCAACAGCCTAGGAGAGGCAACCGAGCTGCTGAAGAAGAAGGCTGGAATAGTGGAGCTTCCATGGTGTGGCGATGCTGAGTGTGGGCATCAGCTTGAGGGAAAAGTGAAAGCAAGACTACTGGGAACACCCCTAGACACAAAAGACAAGATCGAGCGAGAATGCGCTGTCTGCGGCAAGAAAACACCGAGCTTGGTAAGGGTAGCATTAGCCTACTAGAAAAGTAGCCTCAAAGCCTCATGCCCTTTCATTCCCCGCCTTATACCCCACGCCTCAGCCTTCGAGGTTACTGCCTTGACTTCTGCTTTTAGCACGTCGTCGAAGGTCTTGACGCCGCTGACCATCGCAGCCGTTACTCCGAGCTTTTCAGCCGCGTCCACGTTTAGGAACCCGCACATGACGAAACCCTTTTCCCCAATGATTGCCACTAAGGGCGGAGAGTCGGGCAAATCCACCTTCAAACCCACAGCAGTGTAGCCGTCAACTTTCACTCGGCTGACCTCAATCACACGACCACCATCCCGCATATCTCTTCAGAGCCACTTTTCGAATAAAGATTGCCGTAGTGGAGATATCTCCCGCACTCCCGACAAACAATCGAGAAAACCATTGATGAACCAGAAGAATGGAGAAGACAATAAAGACACTGGGGCAGTGTCAGAGACAGAGAAGTTTCTCGATTATTACAGAGACGCAAGACGTAAAGGCATCTTCAAGATGCTTTCCGGGCTAAATTGGTCTGGATACACTAGAAGCTTAGCTTTTACTCGGTCTAGCTGTTGGAACCACGACCACTTTTCGCGTTTTACTTCAAAAAGCCCTGGTTTTCTCTGTCCCTTCTCTGTTTTGAAGCCCCGCACGATTTTGACAAGCGAACACAAATAGCCCAAAGAATAGGGGGTAGGGGGGGGTACCCCCCCCTAGGCGGTCGCTTCTCTCTTACCCTATCGGTAGCTTCAGAGCAGTATTAGCTGAAAATGCCGATACTTTCTTGGACGCTTATGCGAGTGCATGACTCCTTAAATAAAGACTGCACCATAAACAGTCGTCGTGGGGCACGGGCAGATGCTGACACGCTTGAAGGAAAGAGTGCAATCGATGCTCACAGTGGAGGCAGAGCTGCTGCACAGCGCCGGTTTGACGCCGAACCAAGTCAGCGGACTGGGAATCCTGCTGGCTTTCGCAGCCGGATGCTTCTACTGGGCGTGGCAGGTTAACCGCCTCTTCCTCGTCATAGCGCCCGTCCTCTTCCTGCTGTCGGGGTTATGCGACGCCTTAGACGGAATCATCGCCAGGCTCCACGGCGAAACCACAGTGTTCGGCGGCTTCTTGGACTCCATCCTCGACCGCTATGCAGACGCCTTCATCCTCGTAGCCTTGACTGCCAGCGGCCTCTGCGACGTGTTCTGGGGCTCTGCTGCCCTCGTAGGCTCTCTGCTGGTAAGCTACGCTCGCGCGAGGGCTGAGGCGGCGGGCGCTAAAATGGAGACAATCGGGTTGGCTGAGAGGGCCGAGAGAATGGTCATATTGACAGCAGCCAGCTTCGCTGCCTTCTTCTGGCTCGAAGCCCTCAACTGGAGCGTCATAGTACTTGTAGTGTTAACGAACCTGACTGTGCTTCAACGCGCAATCTACTTCTACAAGGCAACAAGACAAAAAAAGGGTTAGAATCTTCTCCTCGTGCGCGTTCTCCGCTCGTCTCTGGCTCGCACCTTCACAACGCCACGATGCACGGCGCACGATACACAGTAGTATCTTGTTTCCACTGGCGAGGCGATGTAGGCGCCTTTCTGCCGCAGCTCCTTGGCTAGGGCATAGTCCACCATGGAGATTCTTCGGGAAACACGTTTAGCCTTGTCTCGAGGTACCTGCTCGCCGCAGCCGTTGCACTGCACCAGCGAGCTTCTTCCCTTACTGCCCTTGGACCTTCCACGACTCTTTCGCTTAGCTGGCAAGCATGCCACATCCTACTGCAATAGCCATTTGTAGAGGAGACATATATACTCATGCTCACAAGCCACATAGAAACCTCCAGCGAAAGGTCTGCAACCCATGCCAGAAACAACAGCCTTTGACATAGTCACGGTCGGACACTTCGTGATGGACCTGATAAACTCGCCGAGAATAACCCAGCCTAGGACGAGTCTGGGCGGCCCCCCTGCCTTCGTCTCTCTGGCGGCGAGCAAGCTTGGCGTCCGAGTGGGCGTGATCTCAAAGGTTGGCAAAGACTTTCAGAAAAGTCTTGCGTGGCTCCGCGAGAACAATGTGGACGTGTCACAGGTGCATGTCGTGGAAGACGCCCTCACAACAAGCTTCGTCCTCACTTACAGCGACAGGGGAAGAAGACTCCGACTAAGAAGCAAGGCGCCTCAGATAGAGCTGAGCGATATACCCGCCTCCCTACACGCCAAAGCCATCCACGTGGCTCCAGTGGCAGGCGAACTGTCCACAGAGATCGTTCCCACACTGAAGGAGAAGACGCGAGTGCTGTCAATAGATCCCCAAGGGCTTCTGCGAGAATTCGGCGAGGCGGGAAGGGTGAGGCTTAAGACGCTAGCAGACGCAGGCTTTCTCCGACACTGCGACATCTTCAAATCGTCTCTTCAGGAAGCCAGAGCGTTGACTGGTCACTCGAAGCTGGTAGCCTCCATTGGAAAGATCCGCGAATACGGCGTGAACACAATCCTAGTTACGATGGGAAAAAACGGCACGTTGGCTTACCTCGGCGACGAGGTTTACCACGTACCCCCATGCAAACCCCGGGTGTTCAAGGATCCTACGGGCGCAGGGGATGCTTTCATGGGCGGCTTTCTGGCAGAATTCACCCGAGGCAGAGAACCGCTGTGGAGTTGCTGCGTTGGCTCTGCCGCCGCTTCCTTTGTTGTAGAGGAAGTGGGCTCCAAGCGGTTCGGGGAAAGAAGCGAGGTTTACGAAAGGGCAACTGAAATATACGAGAAAGGCATTAAGCCAATTCCACAGGAAGCCCTGACATAAAAAGGGAGGGCTTGGTTCTGGGAAAAATCGACAAAGGCGTGAAATGTAGCGTTACAGGTTGTGGAAAAGACGCGGTCCGCTCCATATCCGCGGGCAAGGTCACGGCGGCGGGGCTGAAAATCGGCGTCGAAAGAAGGGCATACCTCTGCAAGGAACATTATAAGGAGTACAAGAAGGCCACCAAGAAGGATAGAACGCTGGAGAAATGGAGACAGCAAGGGTCTCGTTAAGCGTCCAAGAGACTCGAAACAAATAATTGTCTCCGCAAGGATTTTTAGAAAGACTAACCTACTCCTAGAGCAAGCCAATTTAAGGCGGTTGAACGGTTTGCGCATACTACAACTGCACTCAAACTACATCGAATACAAGCCTATACAAAAGGAAGTCGAGATGGCTGAAGAAGCCGAGAAGAAGGAGAGACGCGTGGACGAGGTTGTCGTTCTCTTCACAGCTATCGAAGAGGGCGACGACGAAGCCGCTGCAAAACAAGCAGTGGAGGAAATCCGGGGTTTCCTGGAGAAACTCAAGGCGAACAGGATTCTGATCTACCCCTACGCCCACCTGAGCAGCAACTTGGCGAAGCCTGCAGCGGCGCTGAAGGTCATCAAAGCGATGGAGAAGCATGCAAAGGAGAAGGGCATAGAAACCCTTCGTGCCCCCTTCGGCTGGAACAAGCAGTTCACGATTTCAATAAAAGGTCACCCGTTGGCAGAACAATCAAGAGTCATTCTGCCAGGCGAAGTTGCGAAGGAGGAAAAGGTCTCTGAGGCGCTGAAGGCTGAAGAGAAGCTGAAGCCTTCGTGGTGCATATTGAACCCAGACGGGAAAATGGTGCCTGTCGACGAATTCGATTTTGCCGGACGTGAGAACCTTGAAAAACTCGCCAAGTACGAAATCTCGAAGGTCAGGGCAAGCCAGGAGATGCCGCCCCACATTAAGCTGATGCGGAAGCTGGAACTCGTTGACTACGAGCCTGCGAGCGACCCTGGAAACTTAAGGTGGTACCCGAAGGGGCGACTCGTGAAGTCGCTGATCGAGCAGTTCGTGACCGGCACTATGACGGAGTACGGCGCCATGGAAGTTGAGACCCCAGTCATGTATGATTTTCACCACCCCAGCCTGAGCGACTACCTCGACAGGTTCCCCGCGAGACAGTACGTCATCAAGTCCGAAGACAGAGACCTGTTCCTCAGGTTCGCCGCATGCTTCGGACAGTTCCTCATACTCCACGACACCCGCTTCTCGTATCGCCAACTCCCCCTGCGGGTCTATGAGTTGACGAGGTACAGCTTTAGACGGGAGAAAAGTGGCGAGGTCACTGGACTCAGGAGGCAACGCGCCTTCACAATGCCCGACTGCCACGCCCTCTGCGCAGACTTGGAGCAGGCCAAGAAAGAGTTCGCAGTCCGCTTCAAGATTTGCATGAAGGTCCTAGAAGCCTTCGAGCTGGAGAAGGGAGATTACGAGTTGGCAATCAGGTTTACAGAAGACTTCTACAAGGAGAACAGGGATTTCATAGCCTCGGTTGTGAAGCTTTTCGGGAAACCGGTCCTGGTCGAGATGTTCAAGGAGAAGGCTTTCTATTGGATACTGAAATGGGAGTTCAACTTCGTGGACAACCAGGACAAGGCCTCGGCGCTGTCGACCGACCAAATGGACGTGGAGAACGCCTACAGGTACGACATAACCTACGTCGACGAGAAAGGAGAAAGACAGCACCCGCTAATTCTGCACTGTTCCCCGAGCGGTGGAGTTGAGAGATGCGTCTACGCGATGCTGGAAAAAGCCTACCGAGACCAACAGAAGGGAAAGGCGCCCATCCTTCCCCTGTGGCTTTCACCCACCCAAGTTAGGATAATACCCGTATCGGACAAGTTTGCAGAAGACGCTGAGAAGATGGCCGAAGAAATCGGCAAAAAAGGCATACGAGTGGACTATGACGACCGCCCGCTTACACTTCAAAAGAAAGTTAGAGAGGCGGAGACCGAGTGGGTAAACTACATAGTAGTCGTAGGCCAAAGGGAAATCGATTCGGGAACCCTCCCAGTCAGAGACAGACTCGCCGGGAAAATCGTAAACATGCCGCTAAGGGAACTCACAAGCAGCATTCTTAAACAAACAAAGGGCAAACCCTTCAGACCCCTGCCACTGCCAAAGAAACTGTCCCAGAGACCCCAGTTCTACGGCTAGCCGCCTTCTGCAAAAAGTATATCAATCCACCTTCGATATTGTAGAAAACTTGAAGGGAGACAACCAAAAGTGGAGCAGAAGGAACCTCTCATCTACGTCAATGGGGAATACTTCCCCAAGTCGCAGGCTAAAATCTCGGTCTACGACCACGGCTTCCTTTACGGAGACGGTGTTTTCGAAGGAATACGGGCATATAATGGCAGCGTGTTCAAGCTCAAAGAACACATCGACAGGCTGTATTCGTCCGCCCGCGCCATCATGCTGGAAATACCATTGAAAAAAGAGGAAATGATAAAGGCGGTGATTGAGACGTTGAAGAAAAACAAACTCGCGGAAGGGTACGTCCGCCTAGTTGTCTCCAGAGGCGCAGGGGACTTGGGACTCGACCCTCGAAAGTGCCCGAAACCAACCACAATAATAATCACCGACAGGATAAGACTCCACGACGGTGCTGCGAAAGAAAGAGGAATAACAGCCATAATCTCATGGGTCAAACGAGACCCCGTGGATGCGACATCCCACGAAATAAAATCACTCAACTATTTGAACAGCATACTCGCGAAAATTGAGGCCAACAATGCAAACGCCGAGGAGGCTATTTGCCTAAACAAGGAAGGCTTCGTGTGTGAAGGAGTCGCGGAAAATATTTTCGCGGTAGTAAACGGCGCAATCATAACTCCGCCAACCTCCACCGGCGCCTTGCGAGGAATAACGAGAAGTGTGGTAATCGAGATTGCTCAGAAACTCGGATACACCGTGGCCAAGAAGGAGATCACACCCTCAGACCTGTTCCTCGCAGACGAAGTCTTCTTCACCGGAACGGCAGCCGAAGTAGTCCCTGTCAGGGAGATAAACAAGCGTAGAATCGGAGACGGCATCCCCGGTCCAGTGACGAAGAAACTGATGGAAGAATACCGCAAGGCAGTCCTTAACCCCAAAAACGGCGTGCCCATCCGCTGAGACAGCGGCTAATCAACACGCTCCATGAACCGCTCTAGACTGTTGAACGCCTTTTCCAAGACCTCAACAGGCGGCAAGAAAACTGCTCTCACATGACCTACGCCGTACACGTCGCAGAAGCCTGAACCATGAACAAATAGAACCCCTGTCTCTTCTAGAACGTCTAGGACAAAGTCGAGGTCAGTTTTCCAACGTTTTCCAACACCTTGAATTCTTGGGAAGACGTAGAATGCTCCTTTCGGCTTTGTGCAGCTAATCCCCTCAATGTCGTTGAGGCGTTTCCAAGAGTAATCCCTTCGTTTACGGAGTCTTTCAACCATCTCCGGAATGTGCGTTTGCGGTCCGTTCAGTGCAGCTACTCCCGCCTTCTGAACAGGTGTGTTGGTGCACAATCTAATCCGAGACTCCTTCTTCACGCCTTCCACCAAACCCTTCAGTCTTCCTTCAGGGTCGTGGAAGTAGAAATATCCCAGTCTCCATCCCGTAACTAGGTAGGTTTTGGAGAAGCCGTTCAACCCGATTATCGGATAATCACCAGCCACACGAGCGGTGCTCACAAACCGTTCCTCGTACACTATCCTGTCATAAATCTCATCAGACAAGACCAACAGGTTGTTCTCCGCAGCCAGATCCACGATCTCCTTCACGGTCTTCGCGTCGTACAGGCCGCCGCAGGGGTTGTTGGGGTTTATTATCACGATGCCCTTCGTCCTCTTGGATATCTTAGACCGCATGTCCTCAACATCAGGCCGCCAACCCTCCTCCTCAACAGTCCGGTAAGCCACGGGTTTCCCCTCAAAAAACTTGACGTAGGAAGTGTACGGCGGGTAGGTAGGCCCGGGAACAAGAATCTCGTCTCCCTTGTCAACAATCGCCGCCATGAGCATGAAGATGCCCTCAGAAACACCTGTGGTAACAACTACGTTGTCGGGCAGTATGTCTATATCGTTAACCTGCTTTTCTTTCCTGCAGATTGCCTCTCTCAACTCGGGTAACCCTTCAGAGGGGCTGTACCAGTTTTCACCAGCATTGACTGCTTCGAACAGAGCCTTCTTAACGTGCTCTGGGGTGTCAAAGTCGAACTTCACAGGGTCACCGATGTTCAGGTAGGTTATCTTCTTCCCTTTCTTTTCGAGTTTCTTGGCGAACTCAATAATGTCTCTGATTGCATATTCGATCGTGCTTACCCTCTGGGTGACTTTCAACTTTCCCACCTAGATTATGAGTTTCTCTGGCTCCACACTACGCTTAGCCAAGCCTAAGTCGCTTACTCTGAACTTCTTGTTTCCGAAAAGATCTGCGTATTCTTTGCCGAGGTACAGGGCTGCGGCTATTCTGCCTATGGCGTCGCCCTTCATGTTGCCGCTGCCGCTGCAGCTTCCGACCACGAGCAGGTCGTTTTCCTCGAAGATGACGGGCTGCCCGTCGATGGCATTGAGCCCGTATTGCCCTGCCCAAGAACCGTACGGTTGCGCGTCCAAGAACTGGGGGAAGTATTTGGTGACTACTTGGTATATGCCGTACCGGTAGAAGTTTTCCTCAGGCTGGGGGTCGTCCTCCAGCTTGAAGGCTCGGGGGAAGTGGTCTCCGTAGCTTAGCCAGAACGCCTCTTCCTCCAAGGCAGGTTTGATGTAGACTGCGGGCTTGGGCAGGATGGTGAAGGGCATGCAGTTCTCAGCGTTGAAACCCCTCGCATGCAACAGCTGGCTTAGCACGGGCGTCGAGGCTTTCACTGAGAAGAGCTGTCTCTTAATGGGCTCCATGGGCGCGTAGACTCCGACTGGATGGAGCAGGGTGTTAGCCCATACACCCATAGCCACTATAGTTTTCCTCGCCTTGATTGCACCTTTGCTGGTTTCGACTCCTGCTGCTCTGGATTTCTGCCAGAAGAAGGGTTCTCCGGGCATGCCTAAGGGTTCTCGTGGCTCCACCAGAATTTTCTCAGCTTTAGTGCCGTAACTGATCTCTCCGCCCATTCTTTTGAACTCTGTTTCATAAAAGTCGACTAGGAGGTCTATGTCGATTGATCCTGCCTTGGGGACAAACACTCCTTTTTCCACGTCTGCCAGACCCATCATCTGAGCTTCTTCACCTTTGGCCACGCTTGTTCTTAGGTTGAGTTGCTTCGCCAGCTCCTCTTTTTCGTACACGCGGTATTCTAAGCCATCTTCCGCCATAGATTTCAGGATGGGCTCTGCGGTTCTGTAGTGTTCGGCTGAGAATAGCCAGAGGTATCCAGCCCATTTCAGCTTCAAATTCACGTTCAGCTGGTTTTGTACATGTTTGAAAAACTCGACCGTGGTATTGACGAGTGTGAGGTTCGTGCGGGAGGAGAAGAAACATCTGAACATCGCGGCACTCTTGGCGGTGTTCCCCTGTCCCGCGGTGCCCATCTTGTCTATAATGATGACCCGTTCATTGGGGCGCTGTTGTTTGATGTGATAAGCCGTTGCCAGTCCGAATATTCCCGAGCCCACGATGATGGCGTCATATTCTGTCACGGTGTTTCATCCCAAGAGCTATTCACTTCGTAGATTCTCAGATTTAAGCTTCACTAGCCGCCTCGGCACTACTAGAAAGCTGGTTCACGTTGACCAATTGCTAAGGAACGGTTTCCACTTTCTTCGCCAGAAAGCCTTGAGTGGTGTACACCCGAATCGTTATCTCCTGGTTCTTCCAAGTGTCCCAGTTGAACTGCGGGTCTTCGCAGATTATAGTGACGTTGGAGTCTTTTGGCAGGAAGTAGCCGGTTGCGTTCGTGTTTCCAGCTGCAACCGTGTATGTTTGGCTGCCAACGGTCACTGTTACTTGGCTGAGGCTGACTCCGTGCGGGGATTGTGGATAGTTCCTCACTGTGAACTGGGTTGTGTTTGTCAGAGAAAACGTTGCGTTTGACAACGCTAGGAGTACTGGGCTCGAGAATGTCTCCCAGAGTATGGCCTGGTAGCCTTGCAGAGTCTCGATTGTGATTTTCTTCGTTGTTCCCAGCGTGCCCATGTTAGTTTCAGGGTCCCAGAGTATCCAGTTGCATGAGAGGACTCTGCTTTCGTTCTGCGGGATTCTGTATGGGAAGGTTATGTTTTGATTGTTTGCCGAGATTCTGTTTTGAGGAACCGATTCTCCTCCTAGGAACATTTTTGACACGTCGAGGACGATGTCTGAGCGGTTTTTGATTGTTAAGTTGAACTGCGTGATGGCTATGGAGGTGTTGTAGGTCAAGTCTGTGATTTCCAGCTTGGCGAATTCTGTTTGGTGGGAGCGTGTGGCGCCCGAGCCGTCTTTTATGGAAACCGCCACTTCTACCTCTTGCCCGGCGAGTTCTCCCCAGTTCATTCTGCATTTGAAGGTCACCTCCTCACCCTTCTTCAATGGGTACGGGAGGGATGGTTCCGTGCTGTTGACCGCCTTCACACCTATTGCGGTGCCTACTAGGGCTATGCTGGTTATATCCGCGTCGGTTTCGGAGTAGGTCGGGTTTAGCACGGTCACGAGGAAGTATGTGCTGTTTTCAAGCGGGAATGTCATGTTTGTGATTGTGACCGTGGTGGTGTTCTCGGGGACTCTAAGTCCGCGCTCCACGTAATACCCAACGGTCCACAGGTATGATAAAACAGCTCCTACGGTTCCTGACCCCATGATCAGGATTATTAGAGCGATTGTTGAGATTCCTCGAGTGCTTTTTAGCATGGAGTGCATGTTATGTTCCCCGCTTTGATTTTGTGTTTATCTTGATTCGTGGTGGGGGTAAATAAGCATTCGGTTGAACCGTTCACGTTGAAATTTCTGTTTTAGCTTCCTTCGCTTCTCAATCTCTGGCTACCTGACCACTAGGACTGGACACGGGGCGTATGTCAGTACTCCGTTGGCGACGCTTCCCAGCAGGAACTTCGTGATGCCCGTCCTGCCCTTGGTTCCCATAACTATGAGGTCGAAGCACCCTTTATCGGCAAATTCGGTTATGGCGTGTACTACTGATTGCTGGTTCTCAATGATTTTCGTCTCAACCGTGACTCCGGCGTTCTTCCCCATCTTCTCCACCCTGTCCAAGTAGCCTTGCGCGGTTTTTCTTTCTTCACTGGAAACGGTGAGCGGAATAGGAATCGCCGCGGGCGTCGGCATGCCTTCTATGGGCGTAGTCGTGAAAGCGTAGGCTGGTACGTTCATCACGTGGACGGCCACGACACGCGCCTTCATCGTCTTTGCTAAGTATATCGCGTACTCGGAAGCTTTTTCCGAGGGCTTTGAGCCATCGACAGGGACCAAGATATTCTTGATGGACAAACTTGTTGACACCAACTATTCCCCAACCCTCTTTTGGATAACTGCCAACTTAAACTTTTATGAGGAGGGAGGCCAAGAACATATTCCTGTACGATGTTTCCCCAGGCATCTGTCGATGGATTCTTGCGTAAGTTGGTCAGCCCCTGGTATGAAGCCCTTCAAAGCCCAGAAGAAGCCCAAAACCGACTTCTACATGAGCTGGTTAAACGTTACAAGGAAACCGAGCATGGGAGGCGGCACTCTGCAGACGATGTCGGGAGCATCTCAGATTTTCAGCGAAGCTTCCCAATAATAAACTACCAGAGGCTCCAGCCTCATCTGCAAAGGGTCAGAAAAGGAGAATATGGCGCCCTGCTTTCCGAGCCCCCGGTCTGCTGGGTAATGACACGAGGGTCCACGGGCACTTCAAAGGTTCTCCCAGTCACGAGAACCCACCTTGACCAGATATTCTCATGTGGAGCAAGGGCGCTAGTCAACCACGCTTTAAAGAAAAACGACCTTGCTCTGTTGACGGGAAGAATCCTCAACCTGAATTTCCCATCTAACGTGGCCACGATGGAGACAGACGGACAGGCCATGAGCTATGGTTACAGCTCTGGTACATACGCCAGACTCAACCCCATGCTGAACCAGGTCAGCTTGTTGCCGAGGCAAGAAGAAATCGACGCCGTGGGCAGCGGCATAGCAAAGCAGGACTGGGAGAAGAGGTTTGAGCTTGTCTACCAGAGATCGCTGCAGGAGAACGTCACCGCGGCCATGGGAGTGACACCAGTCATCCTATCCTTCGCCAAGTACATCGAAAAGAAGCATGGGAAAAAGCCCAAGGATTTGTGGCAGCTGAAAGCCCTCTTCTGCACGAGCGTGAGGAAGATTCAGTTCAAGTACGCGCCGCGACTGAGGTCTTGCTTCGGCGAAGTGCCCGTCGTGGAGATGTATACTGCCACCGAAGGCGTTTTCGGCCAGCAGCTCGACGACTTCCCATATATCAGCCCAAACTGCGACAGCTACCTATTCGAAGTGGCAACCAAAAATGGGGTTAAGATGCTCCACGAGCTTAAAAGAGGCGAATGGGGAAGGCTGATTGTCTCGTCCTGCCTCTTTCCGAGATACGACATAGGGGACATGGTTGAAGCCTTGGGGAAGAACTATTTCCGAGTTTTCGGGAGAGCAACTGCTTTAACTGTTCTAGAGCACAGGTTGTACAGACTTCTGTACGGCTGGTTTCTCTAGGGCTGCGGGTTTCTCTGAGACGCTTTTACCGCACCGTAGAGGGCTACGACTATGATGAACGCGCCAACTATCACGAGGAATAAAGCTCCGCGCCAAGGCTCGGATATATCGAGATAGATAGCTGCAAAAGACACTGCTCCGAGGACCACGAGCATTATGCCGCCGATTAGAGCCCAGAAACGACTCGTTTCGCCTTTTTCTTGTTTCTCAGCCTTCTCACCTTTCTCTTCCTTCTCGTTCTTTTCGCCCTTCTCGCGCTTTTCCCCTTTCTCATGTGACACCTTGGAAACCGTTTCAGCTTTAAGAGGAGTCGCGCATTTGGGACAATATTTCATGTCTTCGGCAACTTTGGTTCCACATTTTGAACAGTAGGGCAATCTTCTTCACCGTAGTCAACTACTCTGTTTAGACGACAGGGAATATAAGCGTTAAAACCACTCGCTTGCGGCAGAGCGGGAACTCAGTTTTATGCTCCCGTAGGCTACTCGATAAAAAGCTTTTCCAACTGCTTCAGAATATGCCTGCGAATTTCCTTTGGCCTAGGGAGCTTCGCCACGGTCTTTCCCTTCTTGATGAGCGGTTTCAGCATGCGCTCTGTCCTGCCCCCGCACTTGGGGCACTCTGGTTTAGAGTCACTGTAGGGTAAAACCAAGTCTGTCAGGCATTTCTGGCATCGCCACACCTCTTTCCTCCCCCCGAGTTTGCCCCGCTTTGCACACGGTTTCCCATTCAACTCAACTATGTCCAGGGCGAAGTTGACAGTGGGAGAATTGCTTATGTAAGTGCCTACACCGAAGGCGTCCGCGCCTGCGTTGCTAAGCTGCGTGACGGAATCCTCGTCCAAGCCTCCAGAAACAAAGATCCTAATATGGCCATAGCCCCGGAGGTCCAGTTCCCAGCGCACCTCCCTCACAATCTCCGCGAACTCGCCCTTCCGAGAAGACGGTGTGTCAACGCGCACAGCCTCCAAGTTCTTTAGTACTTCAGCCGCCATTATGGCTTCCATTTTCTCGTCCAAATACGTGTCGACTAGAGCGACACGTGGCACTCTTTTCTCGATTGTGCTGTCAAACGCCTTCCAAGCCTTGACTTGGTCGCCAAACGCTATTATTAGGGCATGGGGCATCGTTCCTACGGGCTCTGCTCCGATTGCCTCTGCGCCTATTAGACAGCTGACGGCGTCGAACCCCCCGATGTAAGCTGCACGGTCTATCATCGGAGAAATGGCTGGGTGCATGCGGCGGACTCCAAAGGAAATGAGCCTCTTGTCAGCGGCAACCTTCCTCATTCTAGCCGCTCGCGTGGCGATCCCAGATGCTTGGCAAATAAGCCCCAGGAGGGGAGTTTCGTAAAGGCAGAAGTCTCCATAAGGTCCCTCGATTCGAATGACAGGCTCTCGGAAACCGCGTGAGTCTGTTGGGTAGAAGACTGTTCCTTCAGGCATTGAGTAAACGTCCACAGGGATGCCGCTGAGCAGGTGGGCCACTTCTTCGATTCCACACAAGATGCCCCAAGGCCAGTTCTCGGGCAGACTACCCGGGGTTACCTCTGCCACGACTGGAGTTTTCTCCAAGCCCTCTGCTTCTAGGACTTGCTTTGTGCGGACGAAGTAAATGTCGGTGGTTTTGCCCTTTTTGATCTCTTGGTCTGAGGCGACGTGAAAAGGACGCATCTGGGTCTCTCTCCAAGTGTTTGTTTCAAGAATTGGCAGCGTGTTTATTTAAGGATTCAAGTACTGCTCGCCAGAAAGAGGAGCTGAACGAAGCCGACCTCTACTATGGCGGCTATGAAAAACAACAGGTAAATCGTTAACAGATCTTTCATCATCATGTTTCGCTTCAACGTTTTCTGAATAGTCAAGTATATGCCGTAGCCCTCGATTATCCCGTTGGGTAAACTCAGCAACAGGACAACAGCTAAGCCGTTTAAGGCGACGCTTCCGAAGACAATCATGCTGGCTCTAAGAATGCTCAACAGAATAATCATGCACGTGAACACCAAGGCGAACACACGTGGGTGTTGAAGCACGATGTACTCGTACTTTCTCGGCTTGAAGAAAGAGAGAACAAGCTCTACATAGAAAGTCATCGCCAAGAGAATGAGGGAAACCACCAGAACATTATGAACAAAGACAACAAGAACCCCGACAAGCGGCTGGGTAAACAAGCTACCCGAATACTCGAAGAAAGCCATGTTCTCAAAGTACGCCAGCCCCAGGAACGCCAGCAGAATCATGCCCAGCAACACAGTCCGTTTCTTCGAAGCCGTCATGCAAACCACAACTCCACATGCCCCAAACGCGATAAAAGCTTTGTTTAACCCGTTCCCCAAAAGCTTCTTGAAGATGGAAAACACTTAAGAAAGACCATTGAGTAAGTGGATAAAGCTTTGCAGAGAAAAGGAGTCTAGTTTGCCATGAAGGCAGCATGCCCCGCCATAATCAGTGTGGGCAGAACCCAGTTTGGAGAGCATTATGAAAGAGAGCCCGAAAACCTGGTTGAAGAGGCCGGACTGGCCGCTTTCAGCTCTGCAAGAATCGAACGCGACGACCTGGATGCATGCTTCTTCGCCGACTATTTCCTGCCCATAACCAACAAGATAGGGCTAGAAGAGGGCTTCCTGTCCGAGCTGTTAGAGCTGAACATCCCTATGGAAATCACCCGCTCCTTCAGTTCCACTCTCTCGAACGCCTGCAATGCTGTTCAGGCGGGAAAGTACAGCCTCGTCTTGGTTGGGGGGATGGAGAAGATGACTGACCGTTGGGACAAGATACGAGATGACCTCATGCTTCTCGAAGACCCATGGAGCTACTACGCGGGATGCACTCCCGAAGCCAACCATGAACTCATGTTGAGAGCATACGTTAAGAAGTATGGAATAGCTGGTGAGGAACGCAACGCCTTCAACACGTCGTTAGCCGAGTTTTCGGTGAGGAACCACCACAACGCTGTGAAAAACAAGTACGCCCAGTTTCGTAGGGAGATTACTGTGGATGCAGTTGTGAAGGCGCGTGACGAGGCAAGGAAGCCTCTAGGATTGTTCGACTTTGCACCCATTTCGGATGGCGCTTCAGCCCTTATTCTGACGAGCTCGGAACTGGCGGAGTCTTACACTGACAAGCCCGTCTATGTTCTCGGCTCTTCCTTGGCTACGGACTACATAACCTATCCGTCGCGAAGCGACTTGACAGGGTTCCTAGCCACTCGTCTTGCCATGGGGGGAGCCTTAAAGACGTCGGGGGTTAGACTTGCGGACATCGAGGTTTTGGAGCTTTACGACCAGTCTACGATGATGGGCATGGTGTCTTTGGAGGATTTGGGATTCTGCAAGCGGGGGAAAGCTTGGAGAGACATCCAGAAAAGCTGCCAAGAGAAGCTGGATCACTACGAATGCGGCGAGGGCATGCTCCACGTGAACGTCAACGGTGGGCTCAAAGCCGACGGTAATCCGCTGGGGGCGACGGGTGGTGCTGAGGTCTTTGAGGTCTTTCAACAGCTGAGGCAGGAGGCTGGCGAGAGCCAGGTGAAGACGGATAAAGGACTTGGGTACGGTTGTGTTCACGAGTTGGAGGGCTTCGGGACAAAAGCCTACGTCTACATCTTAGGGAGGGAGCTGCGTGAGTAGCGAGCCTATAGAGCGTCGAGTAGCCTACATAGGCGACAGACTGCGGGGCAGCCGCTGCACCTTCTGTGGAAAAGAATACTTCAAGCCCAGAGACTATTGCGGCGCTTGTGGTAGAGAGAGCTTTGGGAAGATGGAGAGTATCGACTTTTTCTACGAAGAGGGCACGTTGGATGTTTGCACGCTTGTCAACGAGCCTACGAACAAGTTCACGAAGCTAGCCCCCTACCTGTATGGGATAGTCTCTTTCCACGACGGCAACGTGAGGTTTCCGGGCAGGTTAACCGATTACATGATTAGGGACGAAAAAATCAACTTCGACGAGTTTGAGGGCAGACGGGTTGTCCCACGTTTCAGGAGGAGGCATGCAGTCGAGCCCAGCGAAATAGTGCCCACTATCTCTCTGGCTTTCTCGTTCGCCGACGAATACTACCCGTACCAAGAATACAGGGTTGTTAAGCCCTCGAAGGAGTATGAAAGACCCGGGATAGTAGGTTACGGTGTCTATTCTTCCAGGTTCAGGATAAAGGACGGAGCGATCGAGCGCGCAATCCCCTTCCTGGACGAGGATTCAATCACGGCCGCAGTGGAAGCTGGTAAGATGGCACTTATCCACTCGGGCGTCGACAACATGTCGGTTGGGAAGGTGTACGTGGGCTCTGAGTCAAACCCCTACGCCGTCAAACCCATCGCCTCCAAAGTGGCGCAAGTGCTCAAACTTGGAGAAGAATGCCAAGAAGAGGGCGTCCAATGTGTAGATGCCATCGACACGGAGTTCGCCTGCAAAGCAGCAACCAGTATGTTCAAGGACGCAGCCAGCCTCGTGTACTACCCTGACGAGGAGGAAACATACGCCATGGTAATAGGCACCGACAACTCCCAGTCCGCCCCGCGTGGAGAACCGGGCGGCGAGCTGGACTTCTTCGTTGGCTACGGAGCCTGTGCTCTTATCTTCGGCAAGTACGACGTGATAGCCAAATTTGAAGGCTGGTGCTCCATCACATCTGACACGCCAGACTTCTGGAGGCGGGACATGCAGCCCCACCCGAGCCACGGTGGCAGGTTCACCGGCGAACCAGCCTACTTCAAGCACGTGACGAAGGCCGTGAAGAAGCTCATGGACCGGCTGAGGCTTAAACCTCAAGACGTGAACTACTTCGTTGCACACCAGCCTAACGCCGCCTTCCCCACCCGTGTGGCAAAGGCTTTGGGTTTCAAGGATGACCAGTTTATGCCAGGGCTTCAGGTGGCACGGTTTGGGAACACCTATTCCGGCTGCTCGCCAATCGGGTTGGCAGCTATCCTCGACTTGGCGAAGCCCGATGAGCGAATTCTGGTCGGAAGCTACGGCTCTGGAGCGGGAAGCGACGCCTACTCCTTCATCACAACCAGCCAGATAGCCGACAAGAGAACACGACAAAAGTTCACGATTGGGTATCAGGCTGGAAGCAAGTTTATAGACTACATAGATTATGCAACTTACAGAAGATTCAAACTAGGAATGCAGACAAGTTGACCGACAAACCACAGTCTTCGAAAGAAGAAGAGGAAAAGAGCGAGCCCATGCAATTCGCAAAATGGGTGTTCAGAACACTCTACTCGCCGATTAAAGCATTCGAAGAAATAGTGAAAAAGCCGAGCATTAAAGGCCCGATCTTAATCTTGCTGATAACATTGCCCTTAACCTTTGCTGGGCAATACGCCAGTGGAGTCAAGTTTTTCTTGGAAATACCCACGCCTGAAGATGACTTTTGGACAGAAAAGCCCACAGGCTCGGCGGTTTTCTCCTGGAATTCCAACGGTAACCTGAGCTTCGACAACGGCGACTCGGTCGTGGGCAATTACAGCGTCTCAACCCTCTTCACTAGCAGTTCGCCTACTTGGATACAGCTGACGAACATCGGAAGCTTCAACTGCTCAAAAGAAGAGTACAGCCGCCTGTTTTTCAGGATAAAGCTTGTGAACGCAGCGAACACTACACCCACCGAAGCCAAGTTGCAGTTATCCTCGTTTAACAATGAGAGTAGAGCTTTTGACATCGACGTAATGAGCTCGCTGATCGACATCGCTGATGACTGGGCAAACGTTAGTGTCGACCTAGCCACTGAAGAATGGACAGCGACGAACTTGCCAAGCTGGGCAAACATAACGGGCGTTCGCTTGCAGTTAACGTGGGCAGAATCTGCGACCTTGTTCTTGAAGATAGACGACCTGTTCTTTGGAAAATTCAACCCCGTTACTTCCTCGAGCTCCCTAGCTTTACAGGGCACATATTGGCTTATGCGCAACGTTTTCGATTTTCTGTTGAGATGGCTTATCCTCTCCGTTATAGTATTCTTGGCTTTGAAAAGCCTCTCCGAGTGGAAAGGCTTCTGGAAAGACATGCTATCTATCTTGGGGTACGTTTTCTCAGTCTTAATCGTTTACCAGATAGCCCTTGCCCTGACTTTTCTCGTTCTGCCTCCCCTATATATTCCCTACAACATCAGTTACACCAAGTACCTTGACATCTACCAGAGCAGTTGGGGCTTACCTATCTCTGTCCTGGGTCTGCTACAATATGGTTGGACCACGATCCTTTGCGCTATTGCCGTGAGAAAGATGGTGTTGGAGCTCTCGTGGAACAAAGCTTTCCTGGTTGGCTTTGGCGCAGTCATAATGAGCTTGATACTAGGCTCGATACTGCTCAGCGCGTTCTTCTAGAAACCCTCTGACGAGGGGTGGTCGCAGGAAGAGAAGGAGCACAATCTGCATTGATCCGTATCCATCTCTGGACTTGTGCGCCTACACAGCTCACACATAAGACGCTTTCTTCGTACAAGCCTGCACGTGGTGCATATCTGTTGCGCAAGGGCTGTTCTGTTCATATACCCGCTAGCTAAGGAGGTCGCAGTGTCCACGATGAGCATCTTGACTTCGTCTTCCTGTTCTATCGAGAGTATTCTGCCCCTCACGTGGTGGGTGTACTTGCTTATCGCGGTCTGAGTTATGCCGAGCATCTCGGCGGCTTCTCTTTGTTTCACCCTGTGGGTTTCAACGAGCTCTATTGCGAGGAGTGCGCGTATCGCGGGGACAACGGACTTCACGGCAACTTCGCAGGGGAGTTTCATCACTTGGCGCTCCAAGTGTTTGTAGGGGAGAAGGTATATAAGCATGACGCACGTCATATTGTTATGACGTGTGTCATAGGAACTGAGGAGGAAACCGTTTTGAAAAGACCCTCTTCTCCTTTCTCCCCCCAAAAAACCAGCGTCAACGATGACCCAACTCCTATGGCATGCGTCTACCCCCAAACGCGGGCGGACAGCCGACAGCTTATCGGGAACTCACTTTGGCTGTCACGGAAAATGGTAGACGAAGGATGCACCCTCGGACAGACGTTACAGGTGATGGAGGAACGTTGCAAGAGCTGCAACGTGGTCTCCCCTATGCTGTGCATGGGACAGTGTGATACTTGGAAAGTGAAGAAGGAACTCCGCGAAACTACGAGGATTCTCTCAGAAAGTAACCATGGACTTAAGCTGCTAAACGCTCTCAAGAACAACCGAAGACTGACAATGCTGAGCATTCTAACCGAAAGACCGCTGAACCTCGATCAGCTGCAGGAGGGACTCAGAAAGCTGGGATACCAGCACAGTCGGAAAACCATTAACGAATACCTGCAACCACTGATAAACGCTGGGCTTGTTGAAGAACACGACAAACGCTTCAGACTAACATTGTATGGCGGCAAGATAAACGAAGCCGTCGTCAAGCACAGTTTTTCAGGTCATCTGCCCATCCACTCAGACGGTCATGAAGAAAAAATTCTACGAAGCCTGTTAGACGGTCCTAAGACACGCGAAGAGCTACTCAAAGTAGCTCCGGCCAAGAGCTTGTCGAGAACCCTCAAGCGTCTTCAGAAGCCCAGCCTCGTGTCAAACAACTCCCCTTCTGACCGTGTTTTCTACTTCCGTACAAAAAGAGCACCTACAATGGAAAGGCTCTCGCCGACACAGAAAAGGGTCCATGAGGCGATTCCCCAAGCCGGCATTTCCGCCCGCGCCCTCTCAATTGCTGCCGCCATCAACCTGCGCAGGGTATACAAGTATCTTCGAAACTTGCGAGGAAAGAAGCTAGTGTTCAGGCGGGACATGCTACCGTGCTATGAGTTGACCGGAAGAGGGAAAACTGTGGCACAGTTTTTGGAAGAAGTGGCAGAAGTCAAGTAGCCACTTGCTGGGCTAGTTAGAGCTCCTTGATGTTCAAAGCGCCTGCACGGAGCATCCTAGGTTTCTTGCCCGTCAGATCGACGATTGTTGACGGAACCCTTAACCCTGCAGACCCACCGTCGAGAACCACGTCGACCTCATCCTTCAACTGCTCGTAGGCTTCCAAAGCTGTGGATGGAGGTTGTGCCCTTGACTTGTTGGCGCTGGTGCCCACGAGAAGCCCTCCAGAGAGCTTGAGCAGCGTCAAGGCCGTGGTGTTGTTAGGTATCCTGACTCCCACGGTTGCTGAACCCAGCGTGACAATGTCGGGAAGATTTTTCCTTAGCAGGATTAGCGTTAATGGTCCTGGCCAGTGTTTCTCGCCGAGTCTTCTTGCTTTTTCAGGGAGCTCTGCAACTCTTTCGACGTCGCCCATGCTGTGTGCAAGAATAGGCAGAGGCTTGTCTCGTCCGCCTTTTGCTTCGATAAGTCTTACCACTGCAGCGGCGTTGAAGGGATCGCAGCCTAAGCCGTAAACGGTGTCGGTGGGGTAGACAACCAGTCCGCCTTTCTTGACTACCTCTGCGGCTTCTTTCACGTTTTCCGTGGTGGCAGTCAGTATGCGTGTCTTCATGTTGTCCTTCTCAAGCGGGCAACTATGACAGCCCAGACGTATAAGCAAGCATGTTGAAGGGGTCAGTAAGCTGTGCGTGTCACTGCGAAAGGCTCCACGCCGTCGCCACACATCATCCCACATGGAAAAGCGTTTCCCAGCTATTAGATGTTTCCGTAGACGTAGGCTTTAAATCCACCAAGAGGAATTGTAGCTAATCTCAAAACAAAATGGGGTCATGCGGACTTGAAAGCACAGAGACCAGCGATAATCGTCCACGGTGGGGCAGGAGAATGGCGCCAAGAAAGGCAGGAAGCGGGTATCGCGGGAATAAAGGCAGCAGTCCGAATAGGGTTTGACGCTATGAAAAGTGGCGACAGCACCCTGGACGCTGTAGAGTCCGCGGTCATGTCCATGGAAGATAATGAGGTTTTTAACGCGGGACTCGGGGCTTCGCTGGCGCTGGATGGACGTGTTGAGATGGAGGCCTCGATAATGGATGGCAAAACGCTTTCCGCAGGTGCGGCGGGACTACTGCGCGACATCAAGCATCCCGTACACTTGGCCCGCATCGTCATGGAGAACACTGACCACGTTTTCATAGTTGGGCGTAGCGCAGAGAAGTTGGCTCAGCTTTTCAAGCTAGAACGGAGAAATCCATCCACCGAGTTGCGGGAGAGGTATTGGCGAGAATTGAGGGATGAGCTGGCGCAGGACAAGCTGGACTATTTGTCCAAGCTGTCTAGACTGCTGAAGACGCATCCTACCCTCTTCGACTTGGACACTGTCGGCGCTGTGGCAGTCGACAAAGAAGGCAACTTGGCGTCCGCGACATCTACCGGAGGGACCTCTCTGAAGGTTCCCGGGCGGATAGGGGACTCGCCTCTCATCGGCTGCGGCAACTACGCCGACAACGAGTCAGGAGCATGCTCAGCCACGGGAATGGGGGAAATCGCCATCAAGCTTGTCTTGGCGAAAGGCACATGTGACAGCATCCGGAACGGAGAGACTCCTCAAAAGGCAACAGAAGGCTCGATTAGCGAGGTTAACCGCCGAATAGGGAGCATTGACAACCAGATGGGATTGATAGCAGTAGACACTCGAGGAAGAGTCGGCGCGGCCCACAATTCCCGTCACATGTGCTGGGGATACATGACACCGCAGACCAGAAGCCCACGAGGCTACCTCACCGCTAAAATCGTGAAGAATGTTGTCTAAGCCAGGCTTCTGCCCGCCGTGGTCTTCGTCATCTGTCGTATGGAAACGCTTAAAAGCATTATGCGTTTTCTGTGTAGGAACACCGGGGAAGTCATCGAGCATCTTTAGGAGGTGAAGACGGTGATCTTCGAAGAGGAAGAGGAATCCGACGAAGAAGAGGAAGACTGGGAAGAAGAAGAGGAAGAATGGTAGCTGCCAGAGTTGTCGCGATTTTTTAGCGCGTCTTTTTTCTTTGAACCCTGCGCTTTGTCACTCGTTCGCAGACCTGGTTAGGGGTTAAAGCGTCCGGACGGGGTTTTCAGAAATCTTTATTCAACCTATACTAATCTATTCTCGGGGTCGACGATGTCTATAGTGGGCAAGAAAACCCATCCATACTCTATCGGGATTGTTGGTAAACCCAACGTGGGGAAATCCACGTTTTTCTGTGCTGCGACGTTGGCGCCCGCGGAGATTGCTAACTACCCCTTCACCACCATAAAGCCGAACCGTGGGGTGGGCTATATTCGCACGCCTTGTGTCCACGAAGAGTTCAACGTGAAGGACAACCCCGCCAACTCTCTCTGTCTGGACGGTGTTCGGCTTATTCCAGTCGAGCTTATCGACTGTGCTGGGTTGGTGCCCGGTGCCTGGGAAGGGCGGGGATTGGGGAACCAGTTTCTGGACGAGATACGTAAGGCTGATGCCTTGATCCATATAATCGACGCGGCGGGTGCAACAGACATCGAAGGCAGATGTGTCGAGCCGGGGCAGCATGATCCGCTGGAGGACACTCGCTTTCTCGAAGTTGAACTTACCATGTGGATTGCGAGCATTCTAAGGAAGGATTGGGCGAAGGCGGCTAGAACTGTGGAATCTGGAGGAGCAGGGATTAGTTTGCTCAACGAGCTGGAGGAAAGGCTGAGTGGCTTGTCGATTAAACGTGCCCACATCTTTGAAGCTTTTCAGAAGGCGGATTTGAGCGCTGACAAGCCAGCCCAGTGGAGCGAAAAGGATTTTCTAAGGTTCGTGGACACTCTTCGAAGAATCGCGAAGCCGATGCTTATCGCCGCGAACAAGATCGACCTGCCATGTGCTGAGGCAAACGTGGAGAAGCTGCGGAAACAAGGCAACTTTGTGGTTCCATGCAGCGCGGAGGCGGAGCTGGCGCTACGTAGGGCTGCCGAGAAACAGTGGGTAGACTACAGACCCGGCGACTGCAACTACAACCTTCCAAAGCCCGACGTTCTGACTGAAACACAGCAGAAGGCTCTCCAAACGATAAGGGAAAGAATACTGGTTCCCCACGGAACGACGGGAGTCCAAGAAGCCATAAACGCCGCCTACTTCAAACTCCTAAACTGCATAGTCGTCTACCCCGTAGAGGACATAGAGAAACTTGCGAACCATAAGGGCGAGGTCCTACCAGACGCCTACATAGTACCCTACGGCACAACAGCCAGGCAACTCGCCTACCTCATCCACACAGAACTCGGCGACAACTTCATCCACGCCGTCGAAGCAAGAGAGAAAAAACGGATTGGAGAAAACTACGTACTCAAGAATAGAGACGTAATCAGCATCATAAGCGCCAAAAGAAGAGCATAATTGATAGTATCCTGAGCCTAATGGAACGATCCAGCAAGGCTCCAGGGGCGCAAACCTCTCACTCCAACAATGAAGCATCAAAATCCCTTTGCAGAAACGGGTTGCAGCGCTTCTCCTCACCGATAGTTGACCTCGGCCCATGACCGGGATATACAACAAACCCGTCGGGCAAAACCTTCAGCTTCTCCCGTAAAGACCGCAGAAGCTCCCCGCCCGAACCCCCAGGCAGGTCCACGCGCCCGACAGAACCTGCAAACAGAGTATCCCCACTGAAAACACAGTTCTCGCCAACAAGACACACGCTGCCTGGGCTATGGCCAGGCGTATGCAAAACCTGCAATCCAACCCTGCCAAAACTCACAATGGCCCCATCAACCAAGAAGCCATCAGCAACAGGCGACACAACACGAAACCCGAAAAAAGCCCCTAATCCCTTCCCAGCCCCACTCAGCATACTCGCATCCGACTCATGAATCAAGATAGAAGCACCCGTCGCATCCCTTGCAGCCCCATTTCCACAAGTGTGGTCAGGATGCCCATGAGTGTCCACAATGAATTTGACCTTTAGTCCCTTCTCCCTCATAACACCCAGAACCTTCTCAGCATCATCCTCACGGTCAAACCCAGGGTCAATCACAACAGCCTCCCTAGTCCGCTCGCACCAAACCACGTAACAGTTCGTAAACAACGGACCGACAGCAAACATCCTCAAATCCATCTAATGCCCAGCAAAAAGCAACAAAATACAGCCCACCTAAATAAATCAGTCTAAAGCGCGCGAAATCGAAGAAGCGCCATTTGGGGAAGATACGGGCGCTCCTTGGTGTGAGAAGATCAAACAAGTCTGAGTTGTCGACTTGGGGATAATCAGCTTGAAACATCGAGGAAGCCGAACACGGCTGACAGAAACTAATGCTTAAATCCTATGACATTTTTAATACTCCCAAAAGCATAGAGCAGTAGACTTCCATGAGTGATTCATCAACCCCCGGCGCGGAATCTCCTAAGGTTTTTCCGAATACTTCGCAGTTTGACCAGGCTCAACCTTCTGTGGCTTCAGAGTTTGATGTTGAAGAAGCTCTCATAGAACATGGTGTGCCAACCTTTTATGTCAGACTGAAGCCCGATTCGAAGCAGGCTTTTGTCAGACTCGTAGAGAAATTGTCAGGTATAGGGTCTACACCCGTGTTGAGGGAGCGTGATGGGAGAAACGTGATCAAGGTGACCCCCAAGCCGGAGATGAAACCAAGTCGCCCCATCGTCAACGTCATACTCCTTCTTGCGACCATTGCCACCGTTTTCATCACCGGATACTACCTTTCAGTAGGGATTGAGGAGTACGGTGTGGATCCCTGGGTGGGAGCCGCCAGCTTCACACTTGCGCTGCTGGGAATATTAGGCGCCCATGAGATGGCTCACAAACTGGCTGCCAATCATCATGGCATGGAAGCTTCGTTGCCCTATTTCATTCCAGGGCCTCCTTTTCTCGGAATCGGAACGTTTGGGGCAGTGATTATTCAGAAAGAAACTGCGCCTAACAGAGATGCACTTTTTGACATAGGTGCAAGTGGGCCTATCTTGGGGTTTGTTGTAACCGTCTTTGTCTCCGCCATTGGTCTCTCGATGTCACACGTGAAGCCAGTTACAGAACCGTTTTCGGGAGGGCTTCCTATCTCACCGCTGTTTCTGCTCCTCATGAATACTCTAGTTAAAGCCCCAGGTCCTGGCAACTACGTTGTTTACCTGCACCCCGTGGCCTTCGCAGGCTGGCTGGGCATGTTCGTCACTTTACTCAATTTATTGCCAACCGGAATGCTTGATGGAGGGCACACTCTGAGAAGTGCCATTAACAATGATTTTGCCCGCGCTGTATTCACATCCGTTTCAATCTTGCTCCTTCTGATCGTGAGGCAGTATTTGATGCTGGCTTTGGTTTTGTTCCTTTCAATGTACAAGCATCCGGGACCTTTGGATGATGTTTCAAGGCTTTCTGGAAAACGGAAGCTTATGGCTGTCTTGTTAGTCTTGATATTTGCCCTTTGCCTTTTCGTTTTCTAGGAATCAGTGGGAGCTCTCCTATAGTGGGGTTCCTAGAGTCACCCAGTAGTTGTACAACAAGGATTGGAGCAAAGAGTTTTACTGAATTGCTATGTACACCTTTTTGTCGTCTAGATTGACCTCATGCCACTTCAGGTCGAGTTCGACTCTAGTCTTTTGCATGTTCACGTGTTTCGTGCGAACCAGTTCTGCCATGGTTTTCAGATGAGGCTTAAGGAGCCTTGTGTTTTCGTCATCTAGTTCAGCTAGGTACACCCTTTCAAGGATCTCCGTTGGCATAAACCCTAGTTCCTTGCGTAAGGCTTGGGTGCGGCGAGCCAAGTCGCGCATCACGCCTTCTCCTTGCAGTGATTCGTCTCGTTGCGTGTCCATCAGTACGTGTAGGTCGTCTTCTGATGCCACGCTTCCCTTTTCGCCTACTCCAGGGCTCATCTTTGCTGAAGTGTCATCGTATTCTACAGTTTTCACGTTTGCAAGCTCGAGAAACAGGTCTTCAAGCATCTTTACAGCCTTGCGCGCTTTCTTTGGTCCCATCACGACTGCTTTCCTTAGGGGCCATCGGCGTTTGAGTTTGGCTGTCTGTCGTGCAGAATATGTCAGTGAGACGTATTTGAGGAAAGTGTCGAAGTCTTGTTCAAGCTCGGGGTCTGACAGCTTTTTGTTTGCAGTCGGCCATTCTTCGAAGTTCACCGATTCCAGCGACGTCTTGTCTAGAGCTCTGTGGACCTGCTGGTACATGGCTTCACATAGGAATGGTGTGACCGGGTTGAAGAGAGCGTTTAGAGTCTTCAAGGTTTCCCAGAGGGTGGCGTACACTGTTAGTCTGCGGTTTCGCGTTTTCTCCTCGTCGCTCCAGAGTTCATGTCTCACCATGGGAACGTATTGACGACTTAAGAAATCGACGACAAACAGCTCCAGCTCTGAGAGGGCAACGTTGAATTCACAGGTCTCGGATTTTTCGGTGACATGCTTTATCGTGGCTTGCAGCTTTGAGAGTAACCAACGGTCTGATGGTTTGAGCAATTCGTTCTGTTCTGCCCAGTCTAAAGTGTGTGTTTGCGGGTCGAAGCCATCATATTCAGCGTTTTGCACGAAAAAGCGATAGAGATGGTAGATGGTGCTTAGGATTTGATAGGGTCGCTTGCTGAGTTCTTTAGCATCGAAGCTCATCGAGTCAATTGGTGAGCATTTCCATAGTATGTAGAAACGGAAGAGGTCAGAGGAATGCTGGTCAAGCACCTTGTTGGCGTCGATGAAGTTACCTAGGCTTTTGCTCATTTTGCGTCCTTTTTCGTCAAGGGCATGCCCGTAAAACAGGAACGCTTTGAAAGGCGGTTCTGCCTTCTCGGTGAGGATCACGTGTTCAAGGAGCAGTGTGTTTGCCCACCCTCTCGTCTGGTCGATGGCTTCTACAAGGAAATCCACGGGCACGTATCGCTTGAACTCCTCGTCAGAGAACCTTGCATGGGGTGAAGCACCGCTGTTGTGCCAGGTGTCAAGCACAAAGGGTTCGCGATACATCGTGCCTCCGCATTTTTCACACGTGAACGTAAGTCGGTCTATCCATGGTTTGTGAAGTTCAAAGTGTCCTTCAGGAGGCGCTAAAGCTTTCTTGAATAGCTCCTTCTTGCTAGCCACTAGAATCTTGTGTTCACATTTCTTGCATTTCCAGATTGGGAGGGGAGTGCCCCATACTCTCTCTCTCGAGAAGCACCATGGTTTTCCTTCGCGGAGAAACGCCAGGAAACGGTTTTTCGGCGGTTCAAAGTAGTATTGGACTTTCTCTGCGGCTTCGACTGTGCGGTCGTTTATCTTGTTTGTCCACAGGTAGTACTCTTTTCTGGCAAGCCACACGAGTTTGTGGTGGGAACGCCAGCATGTGGGGTATTCGTGGCGTATTCGTTTCACCGAGACTAGCAGTTTTCTTTTCCGCAATTCCTCGACAACTACTTCGTCTGCGTCTCGTGCAAACATCCCCGCGAACATGCCTGCATCTTTTGTGAATTTGACCTCATCATCAAAGGGAGCATAAACAAGCACTTTACGTTTCTGTGAAACTTTAAAGTCTTCTTCACCGTTTCCGGGTGCCAAGTGGACGACGCCTGTAGCGGCCGTCACATCGACAAAGTCTTCACACACAACTGTATGCACGAAATGCTGTCTGTCGAGTTCTTTCTGCCTTGGGACAACGTCTAGAAATGGATACTCGTATTTCAGCCCGTTCAGCTTCTCGCCGGGAACAGTCTCGACGATCTTGTAGTCCTTCAGCTCCAGTTCTTGCATGGTTGGTGCTACACGTTGTCCAACCATTATCCAGACCTCGTCTTTCACCTTGACTTTAGTGTATTCAGCGTCGGGGTGTACCGCCAACATAAGGTCTGTGACTAGTGTGAAAGGCATGGTGGTCCAGACAAGAAAGTATTCGTTTTTCGTTTTCTCCAGCTTGAACTTGAAGTATAGAGACGGGTCTTCAACCTCCTCGTAGCCCATGCCCACTTCGGCGTTACTTAACGAGGTTTGGCAGTGGGGGCAATAGGCCACCACGTAGTAGCCCTCGCCGAGCAATCCTTGATTCCAAGCTCTTTTCAGGTATTCCCATTCGCGTTCGATGTACTCGTCCAAGTAGGTCCAGTAGGCTTTTGCGTCATTGATGAAAACCCCTGCTTTTATGTCAGCTTGGCGCCAAGCCTCGTAGTACTTCATAATGGTCTTCTTGCACTCTGCAATGAATCTCTCCTCTCCAACTCGCTCAAGCAGATCTTTCTTGTTCTTCACGCCTAACTGGCGTTCTACTTCCAATTCAACCGGCAGTCCTTGGCAATCCCAGCCTGCCCAGAAAGGAACATAAAAGCCTTGCATCGACTTCCAACGGTAGCGTAGATCCTTCATTACCCGACCGCGAACATGACCCACATGGGGGTAACCATTCAGTGTCGGAGGACCTTCCACGTAGCCTAAAACGCCTCTGTTAGTCTTCAGCCTAATCTGTTCCAGTTTCTCAGCTGTGCGGTTTTCATGCCAGAAATCGCGGACTTTTTGTTCGAGTTCAAGCGGGCTATAGCCTTGGGTAAGCCAGTTTTTAGAATCGGCTTCGGATTTGACGGTCACCTTTCATTAACACATCCCGCCAACCAGAAAAAACCCTCACCCACATATAACCTTTATCCATGAATCTTGGCTACACACACTCAAATGGAGACATCTAGATTCGATGAGTGATTAGCTCGGGTGCTTATATATGGCTACCACGTTGTCTCTTCCATGGATAGGTTTGTCAATGAACTGATTAGGCGCTTGGGAGAGTTTGGTTATCAGGCACGTACGATCTCCGTCGACCATTTGCATTTGCTGCAGAAACAGATAGATTGGCAACTTGATCAAGGATTGTTGGACAATCAGTTCTATCAGGAGCGACTTGCCTGGTTTCGCTTCCAAACTCCTGAAAGCTTGCCAAAGGCACTGTCCATAATTGTTGTCGCTGTTCCCAGACCCCAAACTCGAGCAATCTTTACATGGAATGGGCAACGCTGTCCACTCATCCTTCCTCCTACGTACACGGCTTACAAAGACGTAACAGAGCAAGTCGAGAACCTTCTAGCGAAAATACTCGCCGAAAACGGATACAGGTCAACAGGAACTGCTTTGCCCCTCAAAATGCTAGCAACAAAGAGCGGTCTTGGTCAATACGGCAGGAACAATCTCTGCTACGTCTCTGGCATGGGGAGTTTTCTCCAACTTGTGGCCGTCTACTCCGACATGCCATGCGAGGAGGATAGTTGGCAGGAAGCAACAATGCTGCAGAGATGCGTAGAATGTGAGCAGTGTCGCCGAGCTTGCCCGACCGGAGCGATTCCTGCTGATCGTTTCCTCTTGCGGGCTGAGCGCTGCATCAGTTATCATAACGAAAAGAAAGGTGATGTTCCATTCCCAAGATGGATGTATGCTTCTTGGCACAACTGCCTTGAGGGATGCATGCACTGCCAACGAGCCTGTCCGCTGAATAAGCAATTCATGGGGTGGATTGGAGAAGAAGAGGTGTTCTCTGAAGATGAAACCGCTCTGCTGTTGAATGGCACATCACGTGACATACTACCGAAAGAAACGCTTAGGAAGATCGTGCACCTTGACGTTCTGGACGATCTTGGCATTCTCCCCCGGAATCTGGGTGTTTTCCTTAAAAAGCATAAATAAACCAAACCAAAGAGAAAGCCAGCACGGTTTTTGTTAGTGCACGCTATATATCGCCACAGGTAAGAGAATGCGCGCGCAGGTGAGTCGCAGTGATCCAGAGCATGGTTAGGTGTTGGATGTGAGCGAACAGCGAGTAAGACGCTACTCTGAAATGCGGGAAAAAGAATGGAGAAGGCTCACTAGAGGTCCTTATCATCGGCTTGAGTTTGACACAGCGATGCATTTCTTAAAAGGAATATTCACCCAGCAAGGGTTTGGTGCGCGCGCGAACGCATCATCACTGTGTCCTTTCTGTATAAGATTCTTTGCGCCGCTTGGAATGTTTGAGCAAAAATCTGATTATGTCGGGGGCATTATTAGAGTTCGATGATAATCGATAGTCACCTGCATTTGCCTCGGTTGAGAGAGGGGAAAACTCTCGCAGACTCAAAAGAAGAGCTACTTCAAGATCTCAAGAAGAACAACGTAGACCATGCCATACTAATCCCGGACAATACGCCAGTCTCGGAAATAGGAAGCCTTGACGA
>CAYGVX010000016.1:0-31702 GCA_964353725.1 uncultured Candidatus Bathyarchaeia archaeon | reverse complement strand
GCACCAGACTGATCAATGTTTCGACACTACTCAAAGGCCTCTATCTAGGCGTGGTCGCATCGGCTGGTGCGATCTACTGGGCCTTCAACGTCTGGGGGAGTGGAGGATGGGTTTTGGGCCAGAACACCGTGAGCGATGCCGTGGTATACGCGAGAGGTACAACGATAGTAATGACAGGAATAATGATGGGACAGCTTGGGAACCTCTTTTCCGCACGAACGAGTTCATTATCAGCGTTTCAGCTAAGCCCGTTCAGAAACCGATGGATTCTCCCTGGCATACTGGCTCAATTCGCTATAATGGCAGCAATCATATACCTACCGTTCCTTCAACCGTTGTTCGGCACAGCCCCACTACTTCCGTTGGACCTACTCTTCCTTCTCCCGCTAGCCCCCGCAGCTCTTCTTCTAGAAGAGCTAAGAAAAATGATGACACGCAAACTATCGCGTGCGTCTCGCGCCGGTCTCCAAGCTCCCAAACAGTAAAAAAAAGGGAGTTTGCGGGTGACATCTCCACGTGGTGGCGGGTTCAAATCTCTCCCGGCCCACTCTTCAATTCTCCAGTAACACTGTTAAAAGATTGTTAGAGGTTGCTTGCGTTTTCGAAAGGTTATGATTTCCTAGGGTGCACGTGTTTATTGACCGCAAGTTTAATACTGCTCTGCTATAACCTCAATACGACGTGAACTAAATGGGTATGGGAAAAAGCTCTAAGAAAAAGCCAATGACCAAGAAGGAAAGAAAAGAGAAAAAGAAAAAACGCAAAGAGAAAGCTTGAAGCTACTCATGCTTCTATACACGCGTAAGAAAACCATATGATGTGTGCTTGGAAACCAGCTTTTGGATTCGAATCCTGCTCGTAATAAATATATCTCACGCACACTCCCTTTTTTACAGAAAGCAAATGCTAAATCTCTGATCCTAGATATAATCGTCCGCTGGGAGTTTTGTGGGGAAGTCTAAGCCTTTTAGTAGGTCTGAATGTGGCGGTTGTGTTTTCAGAGGAAGCAGGTACTGTTGGAGTGAATGCCCATACAACATTTGGCGGACAGAATAGGCTTCTGGAGTATTGTTCGTTCTGGTGAACTGAACAAAAACGAATAAGAGAGAGTTAGAGTAAAAATTGCTCATGCGTTGTTCGCGCTGCGGAATATGCTGTGAAGAAACCGAAATGCTGCTTTCTAATGCAGAAATCGAACGGTTGGAAAGAATGGGATATAAGAGACAGAGGTTTGCACGTTATGACAAGCAAGGCTTTGCCAGACTGCGGAATCACCATGGATTCTGCGTCTTCTATGACGTTGCAGAACGCCGTTGCGAAATTTATAAACACAGACCTTTGGGATGTCGGATTTATCCAATAATATTCAGCGAACAGGAAGGAATAGTGGTGGATGATCTTTGCCCAATGAAAAACACCGTCTCGATAATGGAACTCAGAAGAAAAGGTAAAAAGGTAATGCAACTCCTGCAGAGAATGGACAACGAAGCAACTTCTCGGGGCGAAATGCTTTTTGAGGGTCGCGGCCAAGGATGATTGCAGAGCAAAGCAAGTTTAAGGGAGAAAGAGTAACCAGGTGATGTCTCCACTCAGTGGAGAGTTCAACTCCCTTCCAGCTCACTTAGGTGTTCATGAACTCCAATCTCTCTGGTCGGCCCGATTTTGAGGGAAGTGCCATGTCAGTTGGTTAAGGAGAAGGTCTAGCCCCTCCCTTGGCTGACGATTGTAGGGAGCGCTGGACATGCTCAGACAGTATCTCACCAACTTCGTCTATAGTCGCGTCTCTTATCAAAATCTTTTTTTGTCTTGAAGTAAGCCCGGAAAGAATCTCCACTTTTTTGTGGAAAAGTCTTGCAAGTTCCTTTATCAACTCTCTGTTCACTCTTCCTTTAAAGGGGGTTTCTCGGCAAAACACTACGAGTTCGTCATTTTCAGTCTGTATTCTGAACTCCCTTGAGTTTGGTTTAACGTGAAGCTCCAGAATCACTCCGCGGCCAGCCTTCCATGCTTTCAAGCCACGCCACACACCTTTGTCGACCGTCTCGAGTTCAAGAGAGTTTGACAGGGTCATAAAAACCTTAACTATGGGGCATTGCGTTACAAGCTTGCGACAATCAGAAGGGTAAACCTGCCTTTGCATAAATGGCGTCTCGTTGTCACAAAGCACGCGCATGTTAGCCGGGTATATCCCAGAACCCGAGTGTTTCCGATGGAACAATAAGGGAGATGTAGCGAATCCCATTATGGTAGTTTGGGTGTTGGTCTATGTGTTTATGGTTATGTGTTTTGGTAATGGAGAATGGTAACATGAACGCAGAGCGAGCTGCGTTTGGATAGGCGGGTGTATGATAGGTTCAAGGAGCTTTGCGGTTCTGAAAAGCTTTGGGTGGGGGAGGTGGGTCAATTCTTGATGCAAATATAGTTTATGCAAAATTCCACGTGCGTAGCTGTTGGATTGGCATTGAGAAATCAACAAAGCATAAGTTGATATATTGCAGCATAGCGGCAATTGAAGGAAGAAAGTTGCCCCGGACATACGCCTGCAAAAACTGTGAGAGGCTGTATTCGTCAGAAGACTACAAGGAAAACCGGTTTTGCCGAAACTGCGGGACGTACCTGCTGCCTGAAGGCAAAGCGAAGCGACTCCTCCAGCGAATTAGCAAGGTAGCGGGCACGGAGGGACGGGGCAAGACCAAGAGGGGAGATTGGCTTCCTGAAGGCTATGAGCCACGAAAGGGTCAAATGGAGTTTATCGAAGAAGTGTCAAGAGCGATCAAAAGCCATCAGATTTTTCTGGGAAGCGCCCCTTGTGGCATAGGCAAGTCATTGGCTTCTATATTAGCTGTTTTGCAGGACCTTGAGGAAAGTAAACTCATGATCACTTTCAGAACAAGAAGCCAACTGCACATCTATCTGAAGGAACTTAAGGCTCTTGGCTGCGGTCTCCCAGCAGTATCTCTTTTCAGCAAGCAGAGTATGTGCCCGATGAGAATAGGCGGCAGCACTTCTTACTCTGATTTTTCCGAGGAATGCACCAGACTGAAGAGCAATTGTGAACCTTTGCAGAAGCCCTACTGCAGATTCTACCTGAAAAACCTGAGGAAGAAAAAGGAAGCAGAGGAACTCGGTATCGATTGTGCGCGGAGAATCCTTGCACCATTGGAGGCTACTAAGCTTTTTGTGACGCATGGATATTGCGCTTATGAAGCCCTGAGAAGCGTATTGGGCAAAGTAAGGATTTTCCTCGGAACCTACCATTATATATTTGACCCGCAAATCAGAGGTTTCATGCTTAAGGATTTCGGCGTAGGCCTTGACAGCGTATATTTGATTGTGGATGAGGCTCACAACGTTCCTGCATTTGCGAGAGAGCTACTCTCCGACCAACTCACAGAGACCACTTTGGACAGAGCCATAAATGAGACCGAGAGGTTCACAAGGGAAGACGTTGATTCGGTTCGGACACTATTAGAGCTGATGGATGAGCGGGTTTTCCAGCACGCCAAAAAAATCTTGGGGAAACAGGAGCTGAAGCGAATCCACCCCAGAGATATCGAGGATCTGTTTCTCGAACGGTGCCAAGTCTCAGGCGTTGATGCGGCTCAAGCTCTCATGGAATATGGAGAATATGTTAAGGAAAAGAAACAGGAGATGGGTCATGAGAATCTGCTAAGTTACAGCCATAGAGCAGGCGAGTTCCTCGCGGGCTTCTTCAAGAAGTCGGGTGAGAAGTGCATTCACCTCATCAGTAGAGATTGGGGAGATGAAGTCGTTCTTGAAGTCAGGAGCTTTGACGGCAGAGAGATTACATCACCGGTTCTGAGGCAGACACGCGGATCTGTTCTTATGAGTGGCTCACTTTCACCGCCTCAGATATACAGAGACTTGATGCTTCACGACTCGTCTAGTGTTTCGACCAGAGAATTTGACCCTCCATTTCCTGCTGAGAACAGGCTAATTCTGGTAGGCGAAGATGTATCATCACGGTTCGAACTAAGAACACAGGAAATGCTCGAGAAATGGAAACAGTACATTGAAGCATTATCTCGGGTCAATCGTGGAAACGTGGCTTTCTTCTTTACAAGCTATGATATGATGCAGTCAACCCTACGAGTAGCTAGGCTGAACAGAAACGTGATCGTTGAGCAACGTGACACGAAGAGAAGCAGCGTTTTGAATGTTTTGCACAGGTCGACCAACAATGCGTTGTTCGGCGTTATGGGGGGGAAGTTGAGCGAAGGAATTGACTACCCAGACAACGTTCTCACCTGCGTTGCAGCTGTGGGTTTGCCCTATGCAACCTGGAATGTTTACCAGAAGGGGTTGATAGACTACTACGAACAGCAGTTTCCTGAGCAAGGGGAGACCTATGCTTACTTGACGCCTGCGATTCTACGCCTCATCCAGACTGCGGGGCGTGTTCATCGCTCCCCAAATGACAAAGGGTGCATAGTGATATTGGATGAGCGAGTAACAAAATCGAACGTGAAGCGACAGCTTCCAAGATACTTTCAGCAAGAGATGAGAATCGTCAAGAATGCGGGTGAATGTGCCAAGAGGATAGAGGAGTTTTGGCACGCCCGAAGGGGCAGTTGAAGGAGAGTGTCACTTCTCAATGATCTTAGGATGGATCAGGTGGTTACAGTGAGGACACAACACTTGACCTCTGTCATAACTGGCTGTCCAGTACTTTCGACAGAAGGGACACTCCAGCTTCAAGATTTTTCCGGGAAGGAAAAACCGCTGGCGACTAAATGCAAAGACGGCACCCCCTGAAACTAGGGTGACCACTGCCAGGATCAAAAGAAAAACAGGTTTGAACTGGATACCCATGAGTGAACCAAGCTCCTCCTTCCAAAGAAAGCTCCAAAAAACGGACATGGGATCATCAGCAGTTGCCATTCCATCATACGCCTTCCAAGCCACAGCCAAGAGGGACACTATGCCTATCAGGCAAAGCACGACGCCTAACGCGTATCCAAGTCTATATCGCCGAATCGTTCCTCTCAATTTTGACGCCCTAAGCGGTTCGCTAATCAGAGGGCAATGCGATTGACGCTAAAATCCGTTATGAATTACTGCTCCAGCTTTTTCACCGCCTTCTCGGCTATATCAAGCGCTTCCCTAGTTTGCTGTCTAACAACATAGAAGAAGCACATGGTTGTGGGAGACCGGAACTTGGCCTTACACCAAATCCGCTATCCACTGGGTCATAAATGTGCGTGGCATAGTCTGAATTGACGACTGCGCGCGCATACCAGAAACCATGCCTTGTGAATGTTGGTCGTTATTTCTGTTACAATTCATATGACGAGGTTTCACCAGTGCTATGCCTGCCAGACCATGCGGGGTGTGACCTAGTTCTTGTCATTGCCGTCCAAATCATTGAGCAAGTGCCTTCAGCTACCCCGCCATGCCATCAAAACCTTAAGAATTCCGGTTGCCATTGAAGATGTGAGCAACAGAAGATGCCAAAAAGAAGGCCCAGAGGCACCTTTTGGCCGCAGGTGCGCGAACGCATGTACGAGAAAGCCGTAGAACTCTACATGCATGACCATCCTGAAACAGAGAATAGACCAGAGATAGAGGAACTGCAAGAGGCTGGTTACATGCACACGGCCAAAATATTGGTGCTGCGAGAAGTGCGCCTACAAAACCAACCCTAAGCCAAATAGAAACGGAGGATTTTCACGCATCTTGAAGGAGTTAGCCGAGTTTTGTTTCACCCCTATGGCCATATTGATTTCATTGGTGATCTTGTTGATTTCCTCTTCAAGCCGAATTGAGCAAAAGAGTGAGAGCCTATGGGGGGCACGGCGTGGAGGAAATGGTCGGCTAGTAGGCTGAGACGCCGACGAATCTTAGCTTCCTCAGCTTAACCATCGGCACCGTTGTTGCACTAAAGGTTTTCAGCTGTCTACCTATCATTGGAATTTCTTTGAGAGCTGATAGCATACTGTCTGTGAACCTCAGATTCACGATCGGCCTTGACATTTCTCCTTTCTCTATCAGAAAGGTCCCGTCTCTCGTGAGTCCTGTCAAAATCATCTTCGTGGGCTCAGCGGGGTTCACGTAGTGAACAGTGTTTACGAATATCCCTCTCTTCGTGTCTTCGATTGCCTCTTCAAGGGTGGCGTTTCCAGCCTTCATTATCATGTTGCCGGGGCCAGGTCTGTCGCCGTAGTACTCAGCAAATGCAGGTGGAGCATGACCGGTCGTTCTCCTGCCTTCCTTCCCAGCCGTGAATGAGTTGTGGCATATGCTCTTCTCGGAAACGACGCCCTTGCGTACTAGTTCCATAGGCTTCTTTGGGACGCCTTCACCGTCAACAGGAGTCGCATACATGGTCTTCGGGTCCGTGGCGTCATCGACAACTGTTAGCTTGCTGTCAAAAACCTGCTGGTTCAGCGAGTATTTCACGAAGGATTGCCCATCCTGGTAGGCGTTAGCTGAGAACCCGACGAAGCCTATGAATAACAGCAAAGTCGAAACGGCCGTGGGCGACAAGACAACTACGTACTCGCCAGGCTCGATTTTCACGGGATTCAGACCCCGCACTGATTTGTCGGCAGCATCGTCAGCCAAGGCTTTTGGGTCGACGTCTTTGACCCGCCTCGAGTGGATCTCAGCTGAACTCGAGCTTTCAGATTCTCCGGACCGAGACATGACCGTGGTCTTCATGGCAGTCCCGGTTAAGTCTGCCCAAGCCAGAACGCCCAGTGAGTTCGCAACTGCGAAGCCCATGGCTTCAGTCGAGAGGTAGCCCGCTACCGCCCTGACTTTGGATGATTTCGAGTGAGCCGCTTCAATCGCCTCTTTGACTTTCTCCGCCCTAAAAGCAGGATCGCACTCGGCTGTCCTCTTGTCATACGCCCCCTTGACTGGAGCCCACTTCTCAGGTTTCGGCAAGCTCTTGAAATCCTTGGTAGGCGAGGAAGCCTTAGCGATCTTTATAGCCTGCAACACTGCCTTCTCCACTGCTTTCTGCTCAAGAGTATTAACACGAACAGTGCTAATCTTCTTGTCAAGGACAACCTTGATTGCCACGGCACCGGACTTCTCCGCAACGTTTTGATGGATCTGCGAGTTCGCAAACCTCGTCAGAGCGGAGTCGCTTAGAAAAACTGACGCCTGCGCTTGACCGACCTTGTGTTTGACCGCGAAATCAACCGTAGTCTCGGCGACTGCCTTTAGCCTCTCTAGATCCATAGTCATTTCCTCAAATCCTCCTATTTTATCAGTCCTGCACGAACTCGACTAAACCTTGCCGATCCACAACCGTGACCCACGTACATGACTTGGCCTGGCACGCCTTTACCGCAGTTAGGAGTCCCCCACATCTTCCAATCATCCTTGCTGACAGCATCACATGAGCCCCAGAACTGCGGAGTCACTCCCATATACGTTGGGTTCTTGATCAACTTCTCCTTGCTGCCGTTCTTGATTATCCAGCCGATCTCGGTGCCAAACTGGAAGTTGATCCGCTTGTCATCAATACTCCACGAGCGGTTTGTCGTTATCATTATCCCATCCTTCGTATCTTCAACAATCTCTTCAGCCTTCCAATCGCCAGGAAGCAGGTTGATGTTAGTCATACGGATTATGGGTAAAGCTAAGGGTGAATCAGCGCGCATGCCACCGCTGCTCTCCTTCAGCTTCAGCTCTGCCGCAGTCTCGCGAGAACTCTGGTAATTGGAGAAGATGCCCTTCTCAACTAGATACACCTTCTTCGCTTTCGTGCCCTCATCATCATAGCCAAAAGTGCCCAACCCGCCGGGCACAGTTGCATCGGCTACTATGTTAACCTTCCCCGAACCATAACGGAACTTCCTGAGTTTATCAGGGGTGAGAAAGCTTGTTCCAGCATAATCAGCCTCGGTGCCCAATGCACGGTCTAGCTCGGTGGGATGCCCACAGCTCTCGTGGATTTGCAGGGCAAGCTGGTCTGCGCAGAGGATCAAATCCATCTCTCCCGAGGGACATTTCTCAGCATCGAACAGCATAGCGAGCTCACTCCCGACATTCTTGGCATGGGCAACCAACTTCAAACCTTCAAAAAACTCGTATCCGCAGGTAGCGAAGTCCCCACGGAATGGTGAAGGATAAGACCTTGTCTGCATTTCTCCACCCTTAACGGCGACCGCTGACAAACCACCACCGCACCAAGTTATCTTCTGGCCTATCTCAGCACCCTCCGTGCTCATGAAGAGCTTGTCCTCGCTGAACCCGCGATAATGGGCGTATGAGGCCTTGATCAGGGGGGACTGCTCGCTGAGGATGCGGCTAGCTTGGACAAGCAATTCCAGCTTCTCGTCTAACGGAGTCTTGAATGGGTCCTTCTTGAAGCTTGTAGCATACTCGTCCTGGCATGGGCTCTCTTTGCACAGCACTGCATTCCTCTTCTTTAAGAGGGCGCTGGCTTTGCCTATCCTAACCGCCTTGTCAACAGTCTCTGAGATCTCCGCCTTGCCTATGTCGATTGACCCAGCAAAGCCCCATCCTCCGTTGACGATTACTCTGACCCCGAACCCCTTTATCTGAGAGAACGTGACGGCTTCTGGCTCGCCGTTCTTAACGGTAATGTTCTCGTTGAGAATCTCGCTGACCCGGATGTCCGCATAGGAGGCACCCTTTTTCTCAGCTTCTTTCAGAGCTAGTTTTCCAAAATCCGAAGACATGTTGATAGTTCACCCCTTTCCTGATCGCCCGGAAGCATTCAGGTATTGCTCAGTCAACTTTTAAGCTTTGACTTGAACCGAAGCCTCTGCAATGATTCGCATTGCCAGTCGCGTGCAAAAGTGTTTTTATGCCTTAATCTTCTTATTGAGAATTGGGAGTAGCAGATGATTTCCATAATAGGTGCAGGCAGGGTCGGAAGCGCTGCGGCGTTCAATATCTTGAGGTTCAGAATTGGTGACGTTGTTCTCGTAGATGTCGCTGAGAACTTGGCTCAGGGCGAAGCGTTGGATATGATGCAGGCGGCGCCGGCAATAGAGTTTGACGGCAAGGTCGTGGGAACTCATGACTTCAGCAAGATCGAAGGCTCCGAAGTTGTGGTCATGGCGGCGGGTGTAGGACGAAAACCCGGGATGACTCGGATTGATCTCATGAATGAAAACGCGAGGATAGTCAGATCTGCAGTCAAAGAGGTAGCTAGGTATGCCCCCGACTGCAAGCTCATGATAGTAACTAACCCAGTCGACATCATGACTTACCTGGCAAACAAGGAATCAAGGTTTAGCAGAAACCGCGTCTTTGGAATGGGCAGCATTCTAGACACCATGCGCTTCAGGTCGTACATTGCCATGGAGCTAAATGTCTCCAGGGAAGACGTTCGCGCCTTGGTCATAGGGGAGCACGGAGACTCGATGGTTCCCCTCGTGGATCATGCTTCAGTTTCCGGAATACCAATAAAAGAACTACTCACCCCCAAGCAAATCCAGAGAATAGTGCAACTCACAAGAACCTCCGGTGCGGACGTCATAAGACTGAAAGGAGCGACTATTCACGCTCCCGGAGTAGTCATAGCGATAATGGTTGACGCGGTTCTACGAGGCCGGAACAGAGTCATGAGTGTTTCCACCTGTTTAGAGGGCGAATATGGACAGTCAGGCATCTCCATTGGAGTGCCAGTGGTCCTCGGAAAGAATGGAGTTGAAAGAATCCTAGACCTCGAATTGACCCCAAAGGCACGCAGGCAGTTCGAGGCTTCTGGCTCGATTATAAGAGATGCAATCTGGAGATTGAGCAACTGAGCGAAAATGACTCCGGATGCATATATTCACACGGATAGTCTTCCAGATATTCCCTCACGAAAGCAATGGTGCTATCTGGGAGAACCCTTTGAAAGAACAAGATATATCAAAGCCTTCTTGCCGGAATGCACACAGGAGTCAATTTGAACGACCCTGCGAAAAGATTATGGCTAGAACAGAAGCCTTTGGCTATTAGTGAGGTAAAATTGGTGAAGAACGGCCGCGCAGACTTCACAATAGCGTATTGTGGTCTGAATTGTGCGAAATGCGGCATATACCATACAGGTCATGGGAATGAGGGTGAGAGAAACGAGATACTGGCGTGGTTCAGGGAGAATCGCAACAAGATCCTCAAACCAGAACAGGTTAGATGTGAAGAATGCAGGGGACAGCTTGTTGCTCATTGGAGCGAAGACTGCAAGATTATGCTTTGTGCAAAGGGAAGGAAAATCCAACACTGCTTCCAACGCGAGGACTTTCCGTGCATTGTCTTGAACGAGTTTTCTTCAGATGGCGATCCCAGCCACAAGAAAGGAGTTGAGAGCCTTCATGAGATAAGGCATATTGGAGTGGGCGCATGGATTGCTGAAGAGAGGAAAAACGAGAAATCCTCGCTTTACCTGTAGAAGCATGTGCAGACTGGAAATCAGCCTACAGACTTATGCCCCCGAATGCATACATACTCGCTTTCCCCCAAACGTCGGTTCCACAACCATGGAAATGTGCGCGCTCACTGAAGCTCACACAGATGGCGATGAATCAGTTGATTGAGCAACTGGCATACAGCTCAGAAAAGAAATCAACCATGCTTTTCTCTGCGATTAGATTCTCCAGAGTCCATCTCAATTACGTCCTGAGAGATAAAGCTGGAACAATCTGGGTCGACAGTGTGGAGCACCCAGAGGTTGCATTGTTAGTTGCAACGAAGATGAATTACGTTGCAGGAAACCAGAACTCTGAAGCCGTTTCCGAGCTCTTGGAAAGGATTTCCACCAATAGTGCTATTATCTATCCAGACAAGGAGTGGAAAGAAGTGTTGATCAGGAGATTCCACCCCAAGCTTTGTTTCATGACCAGAACAAATCTGTCTTCCAAGTCTTTGGACATTGAGTATATAAGGTCACTCAAGCGGGTGTCTGAAGGATTTGTCCTACAGGAAATAGGTAAGGACCCTCGGAATGTCATCCAGACGGTTTTGCGGCACAGTTTTCTCTGGGAAACAGCCCAGAGATATATCGAGCATGGTGTGGGATTCTGCGTAATGCATGAAGGAAGGGTGGTTAGCGCTGCTTTCTCCGCTTTCCCCTATGAAAAAGAGCTTGAGATAGATGTTTGGACTGAAGCTAGTTCGAAGTATAGGCGAAAGGGGCTAGCTACAGCAGCCTGTGCTGCGCTGATTGAATACTGTTTAGAGAATGGGGTGACCCCCCATTGGGATGCTCAAGATGAAAGGTCAGTTAGGTTTGCTCTCAAACTGGGGTACACCAAGCCTGAACGCTATGAAATAGGCGTGCGCCTGTCATTCCTATCGCGGATGCTAAACATTATAGAGCCAACCGTAGACAAGTTTCGCAGACTTCTGAATATCTAGCCGAGTGTGCCCTTTGCCTTCCATTGCATTCGAGAAGGCTGAGAAGGCTCAGGAGTTGAATGTGGGATTTGCCGGACTACTAGTCCCACCTGCCTGATTACCCAAGAACTCAATTGCCCCTAATAGCTGCACTTGAAGCCCAAGGTAGAACGGCAGAAGGAATAACAAAAGACATATGAACACCTGGAGTGAACCAATTGCCGATCCCAATGTCAGCAGTTGAGGTGTGCGTGAAGAGCCAGAAGGGAAAATGCGCGTTCGGTCACAAAGTTGGCGACAGAATTGTTTTTGACGGCAAGTCTGTGGAAGGCAAGATATGCTACAGCGCCTTGATGGTTCTGCTTCCTAGAGTCTACGCGATGAGGTATGGGGCTGAGTTTCCGTGGGCAAAAGACAAGGACTCCATATGCAATGCTTGCCCTGATGCGGAGAACCCGGTAGTATTCGAGATCAAACGAACCAAGAAGTGACGTTTCATCTTAATCAGAGAGTGACTTCCGGATATGGCTTCGCCCAGAACGTGATGCCTTCTTAGCCTATCCTTGACTTGCAAGCGCACAATAGCTTCCGAGCACGACAATCTGGCAGCTTTCCCTCTAGAACGGATCAAGGTCTTTTGATTACGGAGTACAACTCCACCAGCCCGCTAGATACTCTAGAATCCTTTGAGGCTGTATGCTGGTTCGGCTATCCGCTAGTGGTTTTGTAGTTTATTATCGAGTATATTTCGTATTTGTTCCCGAGGACATCTCTGCCGCGCAGATAGTCGAGTTCTATCAGGAATCCCATTCCTATCACTTTCCCACCTAGCTTCTCAACGAGTTCAGCATTGGCCTTGATTGTGCCTCCTGTCGCTAACAGGTCGTCGATAAGCAGAACTCTTTGGCCGGGCTCGATCGAGTCTTCATGTATCTCTATTGTGTCAGATTCGTATTCTTTCTCGTAGGTGAGTTTTGCCGATTTTGAGGGAAGCTTCCCTTTCTTTCTGATCGGGATGAAGCCAACTCCAAGCTCGTAGGCTAGTGCCGCGCCTATGATGAATCCTCGGGCTTCACTCGACACTATGACGTCGATGTCCCTATCTCGATAATGGTCAGCCATCTTCCTGATGCATGCCTTGAAAGCATGTTTGTCCTTCAGGAGCGTAGTGATGTCCCAGAAAACTACGCCCTTAAACTCAGGTATTCGTCTTATCTTCGACTTGAGGTCCAACTTCATCATCCTGTCAGCAATTGCCTGACGCCAATCAAACTAGCGCCCCTCGCAGGGCACTCTTACAATCACATCTTCTCTCTTTAGGTATCTTGGGAATTGCTTCGGCAATCACTCTCTTGACCTTCGCCACGTTCTCGTGCATGGTTTTCTTGACTTCTTCAGCACTTACAGGCTTGTCCTTCCACACATCATAGTCGGTGACTGTGGCGATTGTTGCGTAGCAGATTTCGGCTTCTCTGGCAAGTACGCATTCGGGAACGAGTGTCATGCCGACCACATCTGCCCCCCAAGCCCTGTACAGTCTTGATTCTGCTTTCGTTGAGAACCTAGGTCCTTCTATACAGACGTAAGTACCAGCTTTGTGAGCGTTGATATCAGCCTCGTCAGCTGCGTCCATAAGAGACTGCCTAACTTCGGGGCACATTGGATCAGCTACTGATATGTGACAGACACGTTCCCCCGTATAGAATGACTGCTCACGTCGAGTCGTTCGGTCTATGAACTGGTCGACGATCACCACGTCGCCGGGTTTGAACTCCTCCCTCAGAGAACCAACTGTTGCAGGTGCAAGTATTCTCTGAACACCGAGTTTTCTCAGGGCGAAAATGTTGGCTCTGGAGTTGACGTCTGTCGGTCTTATCGTGTGTCTCTTCGAGTGTCGCGGGAGGAATGCCACTCGTCTGCCGCCGAGTTCTCCTATTGTGATAGCGTCAGACGGGGATCCATAGGGTGTGCGCATCCTAGTCTCCTTGGCTTTCTTGAGGAGCTTTGGGTCGTAGATCCCTGTTCCACCGATGATTCCGATTTCAGCCTGCACGAGAACTACCTTGGATCATCGATTTATAAGAATAGCGACTGCTACTCTCACAACCTTCCAGCATTTCAAGAGCTTCTGCACACGCTACTCATCCTCGACTTAGCCTGGTTGCTCTTCACTTCAAACTGAGATTTCTATTCCAGGGATTTTCACTCTGTCGTAGACTATGTCGAAGATTTTCGTCATGATGCTTATCCATACGAGGTAGATGACTGCCACGAAGGAATATATCTCCAGAGGTCTGTAGTAATAGCCTGTCAGGCTCTTTCCGACGGAGGTCAAGTCTTTCACAGTAATTACCAGGAGAGCAGGCGTGCTTTTTGTGAGAGATGTGAACTCGTTACTCCACGCTGGTATCACGAGTCGCAGAGCTTGAGGCAGAATTACGTGAATGATTATTTGAGCCTTCGAGAGACCGACAGAAAGCCCTGCTGACATCTGATCGGTGGAAACGGCCTCCATCGCCCCTTTTAGGTAGCCTTTCTGGTAGGCTGCACTGTTCAAGCTGAAGACCACAAAACCACTCAGAAAGGGATCTATGAATGTGCTGAACAACCCTGGAATCGTGAAGTAGAATATGAAGAGCTGAATGATAATAGGACTCCCGCGGAAAAACTCCACGTAAAGCCTGATTATGCTAGAGGCGACTTTCCCGCCATACAAGTCGCCCACGGCGAGAAGAGTCCCGAGAACGAGACCCATCAACGACCCGAAAACCGTGAATTCGACTGTCACTATAAAACCTGCGAAAAAGTCAGGGAGGTTTTGGAGGATATAGTCCATCTTACTCCCGCCGTGTCCGCTTAATAAGCCGGGCCATGAACTTTTTCGCTCTCTCGCTGTGGGGGTTCGTAAAGAAACAATCGGGAGGACCGGTCTCGACTATGGAGCCTTCGTCGAAGAATATCATTTCATCTGCGACTTCGCGGGCAAAGGGCATCTCGTGGCTGACTACCAACATAGTTGTCCCTTTCTTCGCCAAGTCCCTCAAGGTATCTATGACCTCACCGGTTAACTCTGGGTCGAGGGCTGACGTAGGTTCATCCAATAGTATGATGTCGGGGTTCCTCGCCAATGCTCTGGCTATTCCAACCCGTTGCTGCTGCCCGCCAGACATTTGAGCAGGGTAATGAAGCGCCCATTCGCACATCTTCACTTCGCCGAGGACCTCCATGGCTCTCTCCCGGGCCTTTTGCTTGGGCATTTTCATCACCCGTCTCAGAGCAAGCTCAACGTTCCCAACTGCGGTCAAGTGGCGGAAAAGCCAGATGTGTTGAAAGACGAAGCCTATCCTAGCCCTTGCCTTGTTGAGATCTACACCGGGTTTTGTGAGGCATTCCCCTCTGAGGAAAATGTCGCCTTTTGTGGGTGGTGTCAGCATTGCCAAGCATCGCAGGAATGTGCTCTTTCCTGAACCGCTAGGTCCAAACACGAGTTTTATTTCGCCTTCCCTGATTCTTAGGGAGACATTTTTTACTGCGACTGTTTTTCCATAGGCTTTCCAGAGGTTTCTGCATTCCATCACCGGTTCGGTCATCTTTTATAGCCCCAGCTGTTTCTTTTTCCTTGTTCCCCATGTGTCCAGCCACGTGGCTAATGGAAAGGTTAGTAGCACGTAGAGGAAAGCGGCCGTGAGGTAAGGTGTGAGTGTGTCTCCGGTTGCTTTTCTGATTTGATCTGACTTCTCCATGATGTCGAGGACGCCGATTAGAAAGGCTAACGACGAGTCTTTGACAAGGAGGGCGTACTCGCTGCCCAAGCCCGGGGTTGAAAAAATGAAGACTTGGGGCATCATGACTTGGACTATCGACTGCATCCTCGTTAGACCAATGGAGCTACCTGCCACCATCTGCTCATCCCCTACGCCCCTTATTGCGCCTCTGAATATTTGGGACTGGTTTGCTGCACTTCTGAGTCCCAAAGCGAAGGTTGCGGTGAAAAAGGGGTCTTTGAACGGAAAGCGCAGGAGGAACCCTACGCCGAAGAAGAATAGAAACATAAGAACCAATTCGGGTATGCCTCTGAAGACTTTCTCATACCCGTCGACGAGGAGTTGGAGTGATTTGCTTCCGTATGCCCGCATGAAAGCCAATGGAAGACCAAGCGCTAGTCCAAACAAAAAGGAAAGTACAGAAATAAATAGGGTTGTGGGTACTACTCCTAGTATCAGGAGCAGTTGCTGCAGGTTCAAAGCTCACCACATGTGTGGCTAGGTTTTCCATTCATCTCTAAGCTGATCCAACTCGCCAGAGGCGATTATCTCGGCTAAAGCACCATTCACTTTGGCCAAGAACATGTCAGCGTCTTTGTGCACAACGAAGGCTACCGGGTAGTAAGGTCTCCTAAAGACCACGACTATCGGCTCTTCTCCCTCTTGTTCTGCCTCAAGTATCCAGTTTGAAGTTATCGGGGTTTCTGCGTAAACGCTGTCTATCTGTCCGCTCTTCATTGCTTCAAGCGCCAGCAAGAAGTCTTCATAGGTTCTCGAAGAGCCTGACGCCACTTCGTCCAGCTCTGCCTCTTGAGTTGTGCCCACCTGTGTTCCGCACGTCAAGTCATAATCTGTCAGGTTCTCTAGAGAAGCGAGCTCGGTGATGCCTTCGTCCTCTGCCTTGTTTTGAAGCATTATCACCTGTCCTTCCGTTACGCTGTGGGGCATTGTGAAGTCAATCACTTCCAATCTTTCTGACGTGATTGAGAAGCCGCTTACTCCGAGGTCAATGTCCATCGCCTGGACGGATGGGATGATGGCGTCGAAGCCCATGTCTCTCCACTCGACCTCAAGACCCAGCCTCGCCGCAATTTTCTCTGTGATGTCGACTTCAAAGCCTATAATGTTGCCCTCGTCGTCCGTGTACTCGTATGGTGGCCAGCCAGGCTCGGTTCCGACTATAATCTTGCCCGTTTCGGAGACACGTTTCCAAACAGGGTCTTCTTCTGTCTTTGGATATATGATTGGACTTGCAACAAGACCTGCTGCAAAAGCGACAACCGCTACTACGACCATCCCTATGGCCGCTATATGTTTAAAGCCAACCATGTTTTCTCCCGTCATATGTTCTCTTGTCACAGTATTTAAAACTTCAACCCTCCCCGCAGTCTGGCTGGGGAAAACCCAGAGCTTTCCGGGCAGTTTTGAGAATAGCTAGGTTGGAGGCTCTTTGGCAGGTTCTTTTTCTATCTCCAGCACGACCGGACCGGTGTACCCGCATTTCTCACATGTGTATTGCTCGGGCAAAAGCCATATGTCGAATTTGCTCGATAAACGGATGTGGGGGTTTCCACATCTTGGGCAGTATTTTTTCGTCGGTCTTCTGCGTTTCAGACTGCCAAGTATCTCGCGCAAATTCCGCAGCCTACTCACGCCTATGCCCCTTTCTGTCTCATTGGAGCTCTATATTCTGCCCAGGAAAACCCAGCTTTATGAGAAACGTCTTAACCTTTTCCCGGTGGTCTCCTTGGAGTATTATCTGGTTGTTCTTCGCGGTACCGCCGCACGCGCAGAGGGCTTTAAGCTTCTGTGCGAGACGCCCAAGGTCTTGATCCTTGTCGTTGATACCCTCCACTATCGTGGTTGGTTTTCCGAATTTGCGTGTTTCGCGACGTATTTTAATGCGTTGTTGGTCTTTGCTGATTTCGGTGCACACGCATATGTCTTTGGGAAGCCCGCACGTAGGGCAAATCTCTGCCATGTTTCTCAACTAGCTAGAGAATGTGGCAATATTTAAGATTTTCAACCAAAACTGAGCTCGGTCAAGCGTGGTAACTGAGACTACCAGTCGCCATATTCTTCGTCTTTTTTCGTATTTCAAACCTGATATCCGTCTACAGGCTCTCTCCTACCACGAGAGTCCTTTTTCGGAAACCCGTTTGGTGAAGTGCTATGACTGTGGAAAACCCATTCTGAACGAGAGTCACAGGGTTGTGGAAGAAGTGCGAATGTTCAGATGAAGTGAAACCTCTGCATCCTTTCATGAGGAATGCTGGGAGAGAAGGCGAGTCGGCAAGGAAACGCTATTCGAAAGCGTTTGCGAGATCTCTGATTCACTCGCAGTGGTCCTGATCGCAGTCCACATAATCGTAACGAAGGCATGCCTCTACCGCGTGACCGGTACCTGGCAAGGGCTTAATGATGAAAGGCAAACTGGCAATAATAGTTGACTTGCGACATGAAAGCGGAAGAAGCTATTTCCCTATCGCTATGTAGAGGATGTTGTTTCCTCGGACCAGGACGCTGCCATAATTTGCGATTGGCTTGTCACCCTTGCATTCAGAGGCTCCTTCGAGGATTATGTTCATGTGGCCGTCGCATTTCGTCATGTTGCCCTTGTAGGTTATGCCATTTTTCAAGGTTATTGTAACGTCGTTGTTAAGCTGCTTCACTAAAACGTTTAAAGGTTTTTTGCTGGGCTCTAGACTGCTCACGTTAACGACTCCTTGAGAATATGAGACACTGTACCATCCTATAAAAGTTTTATGAAAGAGACTCGGGTTCTCATCAGCTCTAGGGATTTGTAGACGGTGACCTTCAACTTCTGTCTCCTATCCGCCGGGAGCGCCGTGGAAGGGAACGTTTTTCCAGAGGATTTCCCACCAGTCTTCCTCGGTTATGGCTTCTTTCTTGACAACCAGGTCCATGATTTTGTTGAGTAGCTCGTGATGTTTCCTTTCATCGGCAACTATGGACCCCAGCAGGAACTTGATTTTCTTGTCTTCTATTCTAGGCAGGATTTTGTCGAGGGAGGAAATAGCTTTCTCCTCGTCCACGATGTGCGTCTCAGTTATTCCCTTGATTTCTCTATACTCCTTATCGGTCAGCGCAGGAGTCACGGTAGTGATGGATATGGCTGCGTTGTAGATGCCAGCGTGCTTCTGAGAGTCGAAGGCTATGGCACGCAGAACCTCCTTCACTATGGGGTTCTTCACGTTCCTTAGACTGGTCGTGATGGACTCAACGATGTGATGCTCAAGCTTGATCTGATCTTTGAAAAACTCCACCATTTCATCATCTGACATTCTTGATACACTCTACCTCACACTATTTGTATCCACAGAAATATAACTTCTATTGCAGTCACGCCAAGAAAATTTGCGACCCCACCAATAGAGCACCGACCATCCAGCAGTAGGGAGCGAACCAATGAAGCTTCTGTTTGACGATAATCTTCCGCATGACCTTAAGCGAGAAATACCCCACGACCATAGACAAAGTGACGCCAACGACAACTGCCGCCACATCTACACCGCTTGCTAGCAGGCTGAAATCGCCAGACTCCACAAGGGTGGCGCCTAGAACTGCGGGGATAGATAGTAGAAGAGAGAATTTGAAAACAGTCTCTCTGTCTACTCCGCGTAGAAGACCGGTTGATATAGTGGCTCCGCTCCTTGAAACACCTGGGATTATAGCTATGCCTTGCGCCGTTCCCACGAGCAGGGCGTCTAGGTAGCTAAGGGCTTTCTTGCTCTCTTTTCGTTGTGAGATGACGAGCAGAACCCCAGTCACCAGCAGACCCGAGCCGACGACCAGCAGGTTATCGAAGAACGATTCGAAAAGGTCTTTGAAAACAAAGCCAATAGCTGCTGTTGGCACACTTCCAACAACGATGAAGACGCCGAGCCTGCCTTCCTCAGACTTAAGGTCCCGCCTTGCAAACGCCTGCAAAACACCCGCAATGTCGCTCCTGAAAAAAGCCGCGATTACAAAGAGAGTGCCCATATGAAGAAGGACGTGAAAAAGCACGGGCGGGTACCAGCCGAAGAGCTTCTGTATTGCAGCCAAGTGCCCCGAGCTTGAGATCGGCAACCACTCCGTCAAGCCCTGAATTATCCCGAGAATCATCGACTCGACGAAAGACAGCATAGAGTCCAGTTGCCTCCAGACGATATATTTAGGTTTCTCAAACCGCTGCAAGCCAGACTCTAATATTCGCGTATTAGGCGTCTAATAACATGTTGCCAGGGGCAGGCAATTCGTCTAGCTGAAAATGCCCGCTACGTATACCTTCGTCCTCTCATGGTTCGGTATTTGAAAGCTTCATCAACAGATCAATGCCTAACCGTTCCCCCTCAACGACTTCACTGGGACCCAAACAGAACACTCTAGAACACGCACAACGCAAACACCCCGCCCTAACCGAAAATCTTTTCCAACACCAAACGCACTACAGCTACCAACACAGAAACGGGAGCACACAAGTAATGTGCATCATGGGCAAGGACAAACTTGTCGACCTGATAGAACAACAACGCATAATCTATCCCTACGACTACCATCTCCTCGACGGCGACGGCTACGTCCTAACAGTCAAAGAAGAAACCACCCTACACTACCTAGAACACCAAAACATCACCAGCTACGAAATAGTCTTCACACCCTCAAACCTCGTCGCGCACCTCACAGCCAAGAGTAAATACGGACGAATGGGACTGAGTTTCCTCAACGCCGCCAAAGTCCACAGCGGCTTCATCGGGCGTCTAGCCCTCGAAATCGTCAACCTCAACAACGACCGTAAACCCATAACAATCAAAAGAGGAGACCCCTTCATGCACATAGAATTCATCACACGCCAGGGAGAACCGGCACCGTACGTCGGACCTTACCAATTCCAGTACCTCACAAGCGAAGAAAAACAAATGTACGTACCCATCCTCAAGAAAGCCTTCCCAAACTACGAAGAACTGGCTGAAAAATGGATTCAGAGCAAGCCCCAGACATCATAATAGCCGACCCAAATCCATATTCTCAATTCATAACTGCCATAACGAGCAATTAACAAACGCCTTAAATATCGGCGAACTCGCTATGCAGAGGGGACCCCATAATGAAAGCCAAAAACTACCGACAAGTGAAAGGTCAAGCTTACACGAGAAAAGAATACATGAGAAGCTCACCTCTATCAAAAATCACCAAGTTCACAATGGGAGACACGAAAACGCAGTTTCCAGTTGAAGCCAAGCTGATATCACTCGAAATCGCCCAAGTCCGCCACAACGCCCTAGAAGCCGCGAGAATTGCCTCAAACCGCATACTGACAGAAAAACTCGGTACCAACTACCTCCTGCAAATCGTACCCTACCCCCACGCTGTCCTCAGAGAGAACAAGATGATCTTCGGTGCCCACGCGGACAGACTGCAAGACGGCATGCGTGGAGCCTTCGGCAAACCCATAGGCACAGCGGCGCGAGTGAGGATCAACCAGTCTATAATAGTGGTGGGAGTACAAGAAGACGCGGTTGAAGTTGCAAAACAAGCCTTGAAACTTGGACAAGCAAAGCTCCCAATGACTTGTCGCATAGCTGTTGAGAAAGTAGGAGACTAAAGGTGTGAGCACTCAGAAACATGAGAAACTAGTATTGTGGTTCGAGGAACTGACCAAAAACGACATCCCCACAGTCGGCGGCAAGAACGCCAACTTAGGAGAAATGACCCGGGCAAAGATCCCTGTGCCCCCCGGGTTCGCCATAACAGCCCAAGCTTACGAAAGGTTTATCACTGAAACAAAAATCGTCGAAGAAATCTACCGAGCGATAGAAGAGACGGTCACGGATCCTGAAGACCCCAAGCAGTATGAAGAGGCTTCCAAGAAAGTCAGAAAGCTCATTGAAGCCGCAGAGATGCCTAAGGAAATAGAAGAGGCAATAAGAGAAGCCTACCAAAAACTAAGCAAGAAGACACACGCCGCAAACATTAACGTAGCCGTACGCTCAAGCGCAACAGCCGAAGACTTGCCAGACGCCTCTTTCGCGGGACAGCAAGAAACATACCTAAACGTAAAGGGCGCCGACGAAGTGGTCGAAAACACGATAAAATGCTGGTCAAGCCTCTTCACCCCGAGGGCAATCTTCTACAGAACCAAGAAAGGCTTCAAACATGAACAAGTCCTAATAAGCGTAGGCGTACAAGAAATGGTAGACTCCCGCTCCGCAGGGGTCATGTTCACCATCAACCCTGTAACGGGCGACCCCGACAAAATAGTCATCGAAAGCATCTGGGGTCTCGGCGAGGCAGTCGTCTCAGGAGCCGAGACACCAGACCATTTTGAAATAGACAAACGAACACTCGAGATAACTGAACGGCGGATAGCCCAAAAACCAATAGAGTACATCCGCAATCCAGAAACCGGGAAAACAGAACACTCCGAAGTCCCCCTAGAAAGACGGGGAAAACCGAGCATTACCGACGAAGAAATACGCAGGATAGCCCAACTTGGTGTTCAAATCGACAATCACTACGGCAAACCACAAGACGTCGAATGGGCAATAGACCCTAAACTGCAAGTCCCGGAAAGCATTTTTATCGTTCAATCGCGACCTGAAACCGTTTGGGGTACAAAGGAAAAAGAGAAGAAAACGGAAGTGACAGCAGCGCGCGGGCAACTTTCGGAGTTGAAGGTGATCGCAAGAGGAATCGCAGCGGGCAGAAGAGACATAGGATACGGTGTGGCAAAAATCGTTTTCTCGCCCGAGGGCGCCTCTAAGCTGGTCAAAAAGGGAGACATCCTCGTCACACCCATGACCAACCCCGACTTTGTGCCCTATATGAAGCTGGCCAGCGCCATAGTGACAGACAAGGGAGGAGTCACAGCTCATGCGGCAATCGTAAGCCGCGAGATGGGAATACCGTGTATAGTGGGCACGGAAACGGCGACAAAATCGATGGAGACGGGAAAGGAGTACACCGTGGATGCTCGGAACGGAGTGGTCTATGAAGGAGTAATATCCAAGCTTGAAGAAGCCACAACCCAAGCATCTAACGCAGGTTCAATCTCCATAGTTCAGCCGGTGCCTGTGACCGCCACGAAGATTTTAATGAACCTCGGGATCCCGGAGAAGATAGATGAATACAAAAACATGCCCTTCGATGGGATAGGGCTAATGCGAATTGAGTTCATCCTCGCAAGTTACATCGGTGAACACCCGTTATACTTACTGGAAAGAGGTGAAGGTGGCAAGTTTGTTGACAAACTAGCGGAGGGCATAGCTACAGTTGCCAGAGCGATTCAGCCCCGCCCCGTAGTCGTTAGATTCAGCGACTTTAAGACAAACGAATACCGAGACTTGAAGGGCGGCGAAAAATACGAGATCGAGGAAGCAAACCCGATGCTTGGTTGGCGCGGAGCGAGCCGCTACATCAGCCAGTGGTACGAGAAAGCCTTCAGGCTGGAGTGCAAAGCTATCCGTAAATGCCGCGAGGAATGGAGGCTCAAAAACGTCTGGATCATGCTTCCCATGATAAGAACTCTGTGGGAAGCTGAGAAATGCCTCGAAATCATAAGAGAAGAAGAACTGGAAAGGTCCAGAGACTTGAAAATATGGTTCATGGCGGAGACACCCTCAATAGCGATTATGGCGGACGAGTTCTCCAAACTCTGCGACGGTTTCTCCATAGGTTCCAACGACATGACGCAGGGGATATTGATGATAGACCGAGATTCTGAGAGGCTTGGGCAGATGGGCTATTTTGACGAGCGAGACCCAGCGATAAAACGCATAGTCGCTCATTTAATCAAGGTGGCTCATGAAAACGGCGCCACGGTCTCAATATGCGGTGAAGGACCCTCAAACCTGCCAGACTTCGCAGAGTTTTTAGTCCGCTGCGGCATAGATAGCATCTCCGTCAACAACGACGCCGTGATAAGAACTCGACAGATAGTTGCCAGCATTGAACAAAAGATTCTACTGGAGCAAGCCATTAGAGGCTGCGAGAAGACAGCACGGAAAGAGCCAAATGACCTCGAGTGGAGCATTCGCTAAGAAAAACACCGCCTCATCCTTTAGGCTACCCCGAAGAGAGCACTCACATGCCGCAATCAGCTTTCGATTTGGAAGAAGAAAAGCTAAGTAAGGCAGTTTACAATAGAAAGGCTAAACTTGTTCTCATACAACTCCCTGAAGGGCTAAAGCCCCAAGGTCCAAGACTCGCAACCACAGTTGAAAAAGCTGGTGCAATAGCGATCCTTTCGGCCGATCCGTGCTATGGCGCCTGTGACTTGGCCATAGCTGAAGCCGAGAGATTGGGAGCAGACCTTATCGTTCATTACGCTCACAGCGAGCTGATCAAACAGACAGCAATCCCAACCATCTACATCGAGGCAAGAGCAAGAGTATCAGTCAAAGATACCGTGAAGAAAGCGCTTCCGCATCTTAAACGCTGGAGAAAAATAGGCATAGTGACGACCCTTCAACATGTTCACCAGCTAGAAGAGGCGAGAAGAACACTATTGGACGCAGACAAGATAGTCGCTATAGGAGATCGTGGAGTGCTAAAACACCCTGGACAAGTAATTGGCTGCGACTACAGCAACGCAAAAGCAGTCTCAGAAGAAGCCGACGCCTTCCTCTTCCTCGGTGGGGGCAAGTTTCACGCAATAGGCGTGGCACTAGCAACCGCAAAGCCTGTCATAGTAGCAGACCCATACGAGAAAAGAGCCTTCACTGTGAACGAAGAAGCTGCAAGCTTGATTAGGAAGAGATGGGCAAACATCCACGAAACAGAGCAGGCGACGGAAGTCGGCATCTTAATAGGGTTGAAGATTGGGCAGAAAAGGCTTGACCAAGCATTGAGACTAAAGAAGCGACTTGAGTGCAAGTATAGAGTGGTCCTCTTAGCTTTGAGGGAGATAACTCCTGAAGCGCTAATGCAGTTCCCCTCTATAGACGCGTTCGTGAACACGGCTTGCCCCAGAATCTCCCTCGACGACGCAGAAAGGTTCGATAAACCATTGCTGACGCCAGAGGAAGCGCTCGTTGCCCTAGGCGAGCTAAAATGGGAAGAACTATGCAAAAAAGGCTGGTTAGAAAACTAGACCTGGAAATAGCGCTCTCAAGAATTGAGCCACACCCTTCTCCGAAGGCGCATCTAGAGCAGTACACCATAACGCCAGAAGTCGCCGCAGAACTCCTTTACATCGCAGCCTACGCCAACGATGACGTGATCGACAAGACCATAGCCGATCTGGGCTGTGGAACGGGGAGACTCGCAATAGGCAGTGTCCTCTTGGGGGCAGAAGAAGCAGTGGGGATTGACATAGACAGAACAGCCGTAAAAGCAGCGCATGACAACGCCGAAAAAATGGGCGTAAAGGAAAAAACCCAGTGGATAATCGCTGATGTCGCTGCGCTCCATGGTGCTTTCGACACGGTGCTGCAAAACCCTCCTTTTGGGGTGCAAAAAAGAAAAGCGGATAGACGATTCTTGGAAAAGGCTCTCGAAGTAGGCAACCGCGTTTATTCGTTACACAAAAGCAGCCAAGGGAAACTGGAACCAGCAAGGAAGCTGAAGGGACGCGGGCACCAGCTCATGTCAGTTTTGCCCTCTCCCTTTCTGGAACAGTTTATCGCTAAGAATGGAGGCAAAATCACGGCGGTATACACGATGCCAATGATCATCCCACGCATCTTTGTTTTCCACACAAAAAAGAAACACCAAATCCTCGTAGACCTATACATAATAGAAACCAGTAAAGCCGCTGATCACCATGGTTAGAAGAAAGTCAATCAAAAGGTTTATTGAGGAGCGCGATGGAAAATTAACGAGCAATCTATCTTAAGATACCTAAGCTTAGTGACGGTATAGTGTAGTAGGGATGTGTGTGAGCAAATCTCGTGCCAAACGACAAAGTGGGCAATTCGTTGTTCCAGGAGAGCAATTGGGGGTAATCGAGGAATTCACGCCGGGTTCAGGGACATACGTCGAGAAGGGCGGAATCCATGCCAAAATAAGCGGGCGCACACTCGTAGATGTTCAGAATAAGACTGTTACCATTTATCCCATGGTCCGCGGAGTCAGAGTGCCCAAAAGCGGTAGCCTCGTGACTGGACAGGTCTTAAACCTCCAAAACAAGACAGCTAACATCAGAATATTCAAAATAGGAAATGATAACTTGTCGGGCGTTTTTTCAGGGCTGCTCTACATTTCGGACATAAGCCCATCTTTCGTTGAATCGTTGAGTGACGCGTGTAAGCCAGGAGACATCGTACGGGCGAAAGTGATAAGCGAGAGAAACCGAATTTACCACCTTTCAACAGCCGACAAGGATCTCGGGGTCTTGTATGCATTTTGTTCACAATGTGGACGCATGCTGCAGCAAAAACGCTATAGGATGTATTGCCCGGACTGCGGAAACGAGGAAAAACGTCGGGTCGCAGCGGAATACGGCAAGGCGGCTTTCTAGAGAAAGGGAGGCATTGATGTGAAAGTGAGGGTTTTGAAGAAGTCGCAGAAAGAGTTGAGACTGGAGGTTGAGGGGGAAGGCCACACTTTCTGTAATGTTATTCAGAAGGCTCTTCTTGAAGATGAGAGAGTTGACCTGGCAGGTTACAGTATTCGACATCCCCTTACATCATGTCCCGTGATCCATGTTCGCACAAAAGGACAGAGCAAGCCTGAGACTGCACTTAAAGACGCTGTTGAAGAAGTGCAAAAAGAGACTGGGTCGTTCAGAACGGCGCTGGAAAGAGCCTTGAAAGCGGCGTCATAAATCGAGCCTCTTGTTCGCATGGGAAAGGAGTGCGCCAAAGGCTTCTACGGGGCTCTCATGCTTCAGCATGATCTCAATGCATTCTGTGATTGTTATCGTCTCTTGAAGCCAAGCGTAGACTAGTAGAGCTTCCGCAGCGTCTGCCTGTTTATGACGGTCTGCTCTTGAAGCTACTTGTTCCCTCAATCCCGAGCGTTTTAAAGCATCAGCGAGTGTGCGGCTGTCTGCCTTTTCTCCAGTGGGCTTTTTGGTTTTTGCGGATAGGTATAGGGAGTAGAGGAGGTTGACGTAGGCGTCTCCGAGAGTTGCGAGCTCGTGGTCTGTTAGAATCTCCCGCAGCGTCTTGTATTCTGGTGTAAGGGCGAATCTTCTTCTGAGTTTTGACATGTTGGTCAGAAGCCTCGTGGGGCAGCGGAATATAATAATGCTTATTTTTTCCGTTTTCCAGAGTCTAGTGGGGATTCTCAAAGTGTGGGAAAGAAAGCTCCGTTCCGTGAAACCTGAGATAAGGGTAGTAGGTGTTGATGACGGGATGTTTGTTCCCCACTCAAGTGGGAAATGCGATGTCATCGGGGTCGTCTTTAGAGGTGGGTACTGGCTTGATGGTGTTATGCGGACACAGGTAGAGATTGATGGTTTGGATGCGACGGAGAAGATAGCGTATATGGTGACAGGCTCGCCGCATTTTGGGCAGTTGAGGCTAGTTATGTTGGACGGGGTGACTTTTGCGGGGTTTAACGTCGTGGATACTTCACAGCTCTTCAAGAGAACTCGTTTGCCAGTGATTGCGGTTACTAGGGAGAAGCCTGATTTCGAGCGCATCAGAAAAGCGTTGGAGAACTTGACTTTCGCGGGGGATAGGTGGAGAGCGATTAGGAATCGGGACAAGATTGTTAAGGTGGTTACACGTCGAGGGGAGGAGGCAGTTTACATACAGGCGACAGGGATAGGGGAGGATGTTGCCGCAAGGATTGTGAGGAGCACCGCCACGCGCAGCAGCATTCCTGAGGCTTTGCGGGTGGCGCATTTAATTGCCTCTGGGTTGACTGGCCCGTTGCGGTAGTTGGAATCTTTGTTGGAATTGGAAAAGATTTTTAAGAGACGAGGGTGAGGGGAAAGGAACGGACGTGGTGAGTTAGGGTTGGAGTTTTGCCCCAAGTGCGGGAAGAAGCTCGTGGCAAAGAAGGGAAATAATGAGAATGTTGTGTGGGTTTGTCCCAAATGTGGTTTTGAGAAGAGTGTCGAATCTGGCGAGAGAGTTGTTATTCCCCTGAAGGTGAAGGAGCCTAAACCTTTCCAGGAGTCGATTGCCGTTATTGGGAAGGAAGAACAGAAGTTACGGACCTTGCCCACCGTGAGAGTTGAATGCCCCAAGTGCGGGAATAATCTAGCTTTTGTGTGGCAGGTACAAACTCGTGGGAGTGACGAGTCTTCCACCCAATTTTTCCGATGCACTAAGTGTAGTTTCACGTTCAGGGAGTATACGTAGACTGTCCTTTGTACGTTGCGCGGGTGCTAGACGACCCGATTAGGCTCGAAAAGGGCTACCAATAGAATCCTTGGGGGGGCTGAACACAGGAGCCCCTGTTGTTGCGGATTTCTTGGGCTGGGTGGCTGTTGTTAAATGTTTATATTGCTGGTCTTGGTCTAAACCATAAACGCAAAAACAGGCCTGTGCATGTTATGAACGTGCCGAAATCGGTTAACACGTACTGCCCGAAATGTAAGGTTCACACGGAGCATTCTATTTCGCTCTACAAGGCGGGGAAGCGTCGCGCCTTAGCTGAGGGTGCCCGCCGTCACGAAAGAGAGAAGAAAGGTTATGGTGGTCAAGGATGGCCTATGCAGAAGAAGTTTGCGAAGACCACCAAGAAACAGACTTTGAAGCTTAAGTGTAAGAACTGCGGCTTCACGATTCAGAAGAAGGGTATGCGTTTGAGAAAGCTTGCGATAGGAGGTAAAGCCTAATGAGTACAGACTGGGAAACTCTGCTCCCCAAGCCTGAGTCCTGCTTCCTCAGGGTGCGCTGTCCCGACTGTGGCAACGAACAAGTCGTTTTCAGCAGCCCGACAAATGTTGTGAAATGCAACATCTGCAAAGTCACCCTAGCAGTTCCTACGGGGGGCAAAGCGAAAATCAACGGCGAAGTAGTTGCCGTGCTGGAGTGAGGCTAGCAAAGTAATGTCCCTCCTCCGAAAACCAGAGTGGCCAGAAAGAGGCGAACTCGTCCTTGCTACAGTGCAAAAAGTCGCAGAGTATGGTGCCTATGTCTCGCTTGAAGAGTACGGAAACAAGGAAGGACTTCTCCACAGAAACGAGATCAGCACGAGTTGGGTTAGAAACATACGCGACCACGTCCGAGAAGGACAGAAACTCGTCCTCAAAGTCCTCCGCGTGGACCCCGAGAAGAAGCACATAGACCTCTCCCGAAAGCGAGTCAACAAACGTGAACGCATAGACAAAATTTTCACGTTCAAACGAGAACGCAAAGCCGAGAGCTTTCTCCGCGTGACGGCTGAAAAGCTCCACAAACCTATTGAGGAACTCTTCGAAAAGGCAGCTTCTCCAATGGAGGAAGCCCACGGCGACGTATATACAGCCCTTGAAGAATCAAGCCGCCAAGGCGTCGAAGTGCTCACAAAAATCGGCGTGCCGCCTGAAATTGCACAAGCACTCGCTCAGATAGCTCAGGAAAGAATCCGCCCACCAATAGTTGAAGTGAAAGGAGAACTGCACCTCACCAGCACCAAACCCGACGGCGTCAACCAGATAAAAAAAGCACTTCAATCAGCCCAGAAAAGCTCGACGGTGAAGACCACGAAGATCAATATTTACACAATCGCGGCACCGAAATATTCCTTGAAGGTTGAAGCTGAAAACTACAAGGAGGCTGAAAACATGCTCCAAAAAGCCTCAGAAGCCGCTATAAAGTCAATAACCAAAGCAGGCGGAGAAGGAAGCTTCAAAAGGGAATAGTAATGGTCTGGCTCCTCAGGAAATGCGAGAAATGCGCCAGCTACACCCTGAAAATAGATAAGTGCCCCCATTGCGGGGGAAAACCACACATTCCCCACCCCGCGAAGTTCTCCCCAAACGACAAGTATGCCAAACAACGCGTAGCGCTGAAGGAAGACCCACACCCATGAAGACAGCAATCAAGGAAAAGTACCAGATAAAATCAAAGAACCCCATACTAATCGAGGGTCTCCCAGGTCTAGGGATGGTTGGCAGAATCGCCACTCGTTATCTAGTTAAGCAGCTGAAAGCCGAGAAATTCGCTTTGCTCCACTCACCCCACTTTCCCTACTATGTTGTCGTGAACAAGAAAGGCAGAGCACGCCTCCTCAACGGAGAGTTCCACTTCTGGAAAAACCCTAAGGGCAATGATTTGATTCTCTTCTCAGGCGACAGCCAAGCCCAAACCATAGAGGGACAGTATGAGATAGCCGAAGCCATCCTGGACTTCGCCAAGAAGCACGGGGTGGAGACAATAATAACTCTTGGGGGCTACCGAAAAGAGGCAGAAGAAACGCCCCAAGTCATAGCCACAGCCACGGATGAGGAAGTACTCAACCGCGCCCTCAAAGCGGACGCTTCCCTAGGTCCACCGGGAAACCCCATAGTCGGCACAGCGGGTCTGCTAGTAGGCATGGCAAGGCTAAAAGGCATATCAGCACTATGTCTTCTGGGAGAGACTCGGGGCTATCTTCCAGACCCCAGGGCTGCCAAAAGCATACTCCTCGTCTTACAGAAAATGCTGAGCCTCCCCCTCAGCATAGAGGATTTGGACAAGGAGGTTGAGAAGTCGGATAAAATCCTGGAGAAGATGAGGCAGATAGAGGCTCGCAGAGAAACGTATGCCAAGAAGATGCGCAAGGACGAAGAGGGCAAAACAACCTACATCAGTTGAAGAGCCATGATGAGAGTCCTGGTCACGGGTGCAAGCGGACTCTTAGGGCACAAAATCGTCGATGCGCGCGCGCACCACCTGTCAAACATGCAATACGGTGAAGCATATTCCGAAAAAAAGCGCAGACGCATCCATGTTCCACGCTCTTTTGAGGCCCTAGAATCCATGACTCTTTACGTGTGTGTGAAACCTACATCCTCGACGCCCGCGACTTCCACAAAACCATCTCTGCTTCTGGAGAATTTTCTTTTCTGCATCAGTCCGCATCGTGAACATGTTCTCTCGGAGAAAACGATGCTTGGTTTTCGTGAAGCAGGCACTATTATGCCTGGATCAGTCCAATGAACGATTACACGTTCGCCACAGTCCTTCCAATCATGGTAACCCCACCTACAGAATGAAATCCACCCCAGCTTGTAAAAAGCGAATGCGAGAAGCCCAACTATCATAAACGCCCCCGCACCACTGACAGCAATGGCTTCTATTGTGGACAAGAACGGTCTAAACACTGCGATACTCGTCGAAATATCCAGACCAGGCTCATTTAGGAGAGTGTGGTTTGCTCCATATTCGTCAAGGGAAAATCCCACGCCTAGCCTTGCGTTTGCTGTCTCACCTCTCTCTAGCTTCGTTGCGGCCCAGGAGGACATCTTTAAGCTAAACTTCTTCTCCCAATGGTCATCGGCTTTCGTAAAATTCACAGGCTCTATCCACTCCTCCCAAGCCCAAGGTATGGGGTACCCTCCAGACGATGTCGTGTCTTTTCCACCAGACACCGCGAGCTCCAAAAACCGGGGGTTCCAGTAGTAAGAACTGTAAGTTACATACTCCACTCCTTTATCTTGAATATCCATCTGGACCAATGTCAATCGCACGGTCACCTCAAGCAGTGTGCCAATCTGCCAGGTATCGGAGGCGTTGACATACACCTCGTATGTATTTCCCGCCCAGGTGGTATGTTCGATGGTTCTTTCAGTTGCCTTAACGCTTTGGTCCTGGAGACACAGGCACAAAACCACAAGCAGCGGAAGAACCCCTGATACCCTTTTCATAATAGCTACCCCCAGAAAGAAAGAAGAGGACCGCCAAGTAAACCTTTGCGATTTGCGCGCTTTTCGCACGCGCACGCGGGCGCCCGTAATAGACGAGAGCCCCCTTAAAGAAGTAGGGGGGGTTGGGGGGGTTTGACCGTCGCTCCCCTGATAGGAATTCCTCTTCCGTGCTGAGCCCGCAGCCACGAGCCGAGGGTTTACCTCAACGGGGATGGGGCTCCCCCTCTGGGGTGGGCCCGTTGAGGTCGAGGCTCGCGCCCGCGCCGCGTCGCGGGTTGCTGCGGGCGCAACTGGGGGCGGCGCGTCCCTGTTCGACGGCGAATGCCGTCGTCGTACTATGCGCGTGGTGGGAGGACTGATGCCTTTTGTCCAGATTTCCACGCGTACCAGACAATGATCGCGTTAGCCACAACTTGTGAAACCCAAATCAGCATCGCCCATGGGTGTAGTTCTATTAAATAGTCACTTAGACCAGCAAGCGCAAGAACTGCAAAGACATAGCCCCCGATGATGTTTGCCCAGCGACTAATCGAATCCTTCAAAGCAAGGGACAGGAAAGCCATAAACGGCGGGGCCATAAGGATTGCTGCCAAAACCAGAATCACTTCGGGCGTCATCTGCACCGCTCCCATTTCCCCCGCAATAAGGTCTTCTATAAAACCTGGCTCATATTGCTCAAGAATAGGTGTCAGAATCGCACCACACTCGAAAATCAACCACAGCACTGCAATCTTTATCTTCCAATCTTCCAGAATCTCACCTCCCCCCGTGATAATGTTTCAGTATTTGTGGTCCCAGAACATATAAAACCTCACGCACTCTAATGCGCGCGCGAAATCATTCAAGTCTCACCCACATCTCAGTCGGTTGGTTGCGCGCGCGC
>CAYGVX010000015.1:0-33260 GCA_964353725.1 uncultured Candidatus Bathyarchaeia archaeon | reverse complement strand
TCGGCGAAGGTGTTCTGAATCTCTACTGAATGTGATCTGAAACTCAGCTTCCAACACTTGGTTTTTTCATCGTAGCCGACAACGTACTTGCTCAAATCACTCGTGTCTGTCTCAGTCAAGCCCTATCACCTTTTTGCGGAACAGGTCTGCTCCATCCTGGGTGCGATAATGGAGCTAATAGCCCGAAGCCATAAGTTTTTCGGCTTCTTCCCTGTTAGTCACGGGCCCTAACAGTGTTGGTTTACACGTCTTGGTCAGACTCGCGCATCTGGAGGACCATGCAGGAATCTTATGACGCAGAAAAGCGACGTGGTGAGCATAATCACAAATCCTGACATGCTACAAACAGTCTCAAAGGGCAGTGAACGCCCCTTCCTCTACAATTTGCTGTCAATCCTTATCCTCAAAAATGTGCAAAATTGATAAATACTTGTCTCGATAGTGGAGCACCATGGATGACTCTGTGGGAATGGAGTGCGGTGTATTCAGCGCCATCGACTTCGACCGCAATCCTGTATTTCCCCACATCTACTGGGGCATGCGCGCACAAAACCACAGGGGTCATCAATCTCACGGGTTTCTGACTTTTGACGGCAAATTCAACGTTCGCCGCGGCTTAGACCTCATCCCGAAAGTGAAGATGGAGGATGTCCAGGAATGGTCAACTCGCCTGCCCGGACACGTAGGCATAGCTAACGTGCGGTACACAACGTCTGGGCGGCTGGACGAGGATGCGCTGATCAGGGGCACGCAGCCTGTCATGGTCGACGCGGGAAGGGTGAAGTTGGCTGTCTCGTTCAACGGAAACATAGTCAACACCGTTGCTCTGAAAAAGGAGCTGTGCAAGACTTTTCCCGACTTCTCTTACGAATGCGACGCCGAGCTAATCTGCAGGAAACTCGCAGTAGAACTGATGAATAACAGCGATATGCAATCAGCGGTCAAAAAATGTATGGAGGAAGTTGAAGGCGCTTTCTCTGTGAGCGGAATCACCCAAGAAGGCGAGTTGTTTGCCTTCAAAGACCCACACGGGCTGAGACCACTCTGTGGTGGTAGTGACCCAGACAGCAAAGTCTGTGCTTTCTCTTCTGAGACCGTGGGACTAGACATCAACGGTTTCAACCAAGGCTTTGAAGTAGAGCCAGGCGAGTTCATAACCACAACCAAAGATGGCTTTGAACGAATGCAAATTGTGCCTAGGCAGAGGAAAGCCCTGTGTGCCTTCGAGTTGGCCTATTTCGCTCGCCCAGACTCGAAGCTCGACGGCAAATACGTGTACGAGGTGAGAGAGGAGTTTGGGAGAAACCTTGGGAGGGAAAACGCGGACGTGGTTAAAAACGCCGATCTAGTTTTGTCTCTGCCAGAGACAAGCGACGACGCCGCCTTCGGACTCCACGAAGAAACTGGGCTTAGATGGGAAAGATGCACTCGACGGCACCGCTACGTAACCGACCGTGCCTTCATTCTTCTCTCGCAGGAAAGGTACTCAACCATAAATCGGAAGATAAACATCGTAGACCATAAACTTGCGGGAAAAAACCTGATAGTCGTGGACGACAGCATAGTAAGAGGCGACACCACACGCGTCGTGGTGGAAAAGATGAGGAAGCTGGGTGCCAAAAAGATTCACTTGTTCATCACATTCCCCCGTATCATAGGACCCTGCTTCTACGGTATCGACATGGCGACCTACGGCGAGCTGATAGGCTCCACACGTGGACCTGAAGAGATTGCCAAGACCATAGGGGCTGACTCGGTGAATTACCAGTCTATAAACGGTTTTGTCAAGGCTTCGTGTATGCGGGAAGACGAGCTATGCTTCGGCTGCGTGACGGGTGAGTATCCCACCCCCCTCGCACAGAGGCTGGCAAACTGGATGCGCCGAAGGTTCGATAGCGGACACAAAGAAACTGGAAGAATCTATGAAGTAGATGTTGAAAACCTCGTTTAAGAATGAGACGATTTAACCTAGAATGGGAGGAAGCCCTGTGGAGAAGGTTGGAATACTAGTCGTCTCCTACGGCGCCAGAGAGACAGCCATGATAGACGCCTTCACACGCAGCCCAAACTACGATACAGATATATACGTTGTCGACAGGCAAAAAAACCCCTTCAACCTGAAGAAAGCAGCGGAACACACGGTCATCCCAGACTTGGGCGTAAACGACATTTGCCGTTTCGGAGCCAAACGAAAAGATAAGATTGACTTCTGTATAGTCGGACCAGAAAAACCCATAATCAACGGCATTAGAGACGCGTTTGAAAAGGAAACAGGAATACCCGTAATTTGCCCTACCAAGAGATTCGCAATCGAAGCCAGCAAGGTGGCACAGAGACGCCTCTTCGAGGAAGCCGTACCCTCTGTCAACCCCCGATACAAGGTCTTCAACCCAAAGGACTACAAGGGTACGGAGGACGTAAAAAGATCCCTTTACAGGTGGCTGGACGAACTAGGTAACCAAGCAGTGGTAAAGCCCGACGTGCCAGCGGCGGGCAAGGGAGTCGGCGTTTGGGGCGACCACTTCACCACCCGAGAGCAGCTATTCGACCACTTCTTGGCTAACTACGAGCAGGGGCAGGTAATAGTCGAAGAGAAGATAGAGGGCGAGGAATCCAGCTTCCAAGCATTCTGCGACGGGAAGCATCTCATAGCCTTACCTGATACCCGAGACTACAAGAGAGCCTTCGACGATGACAAAGGACCCAACACTGGTGGAATGGGCTCTTACAAAGACAGAGGCAACCGTCTGCCCTTCATAGCTCTAGAAGACGGGGAAAAGGAAGCAGAAATCGTCAGGAAAATCTTCGACACAATGAAAAGACGTGGAAGCAGCGACGAGCTGAGGGGCGTTCCATTTTACGTTGCCTTCATCCACACCGCAGAAGGACCGAGAATACTGGAGAACAACAGCCGCCCGGGCGACCCAGAAATAATGAACCTGCTTCCCCTGCTCAAAGAAGACTTCGTGGACATCTGCTTCAAGATGATCGAGGGCAACCTGACAAAGGCAACGATCGAAGAGAAAGCGTCTGTGGTAACCTACAAGGTGCCCCCGTCTTATGGCGGATACTTGGACACGTTTCCCGACAAGGTGAAAAGAGAGGAGATCGGCAGTCCTGTGAGGCTTGAAAAGGCTCAGAAACTCGGAGACAACGTTAGGGTGTACCCAGCCTCGATGGAGCTCAAAGACGGCAGGGTCTACGCCCAGCACTCCCGAGCAGTGGCCGTCGTCGGAATCTCCAGCACAGTCCAGGACGCCCGCGAGCTCTCTTTGAAAGGCATGACAGCTATCGAAGGTGGTGCTCTCTGGAATCGAGGCGACATAGCCTCCAGTAGCCACCTTCAAAAGAGTGTTGAGCATATGGCTGGACTGAGGCGCAAGGGCAAGTGAAGAGCCCTCGTACAGTTTTCATAACCGACTGCGAAGGACCAATTTCAAAGAACGACAACGCCTTCGAACTCACCAGCCACTTCGTTCCCGATGGGGAGAAACTCTTCACGCAAATCAGCAGGTACGACGATGTCCTGGCCGACTTGGTCAAACGAGAGGGCTACAAGGCGGGCGACACCCTGAAACTGATCCTGCCTTTCCTCAAAGCCTACGGAGTTACGGACAAGCAGATTGTGGATTTTTCTGCCCAAAACATTCTGTTGATGCCCGGCGCCAAGGACACATTGCAGTCTGTAAGGGGCTTCATGTCAGCCTTCATCGTGAGCACCAGCTACGAGCACTATATAAGAGCCCTATGCCAAGCACTGGGTTTCCCGTTTGAGGACACGTATTGCACTCGGCTCAGCCTCGACGTCTACCAAGTGAGTGAAAAGGAAAAGGAGCAACTCGGAAGGCTGAAGCAGGAGATATGCACAATGCCTCTAATAGAGATCCCGCAAAGAACAGCATCGCTCCGAATGCTATCCGAAGCGAGTCAGCAGACGGTTAGGCGGCTCGACGAGGTTTTCTGGGAGGAAATCATGCAAGTGGAGTCAGGAGCAATACTGCGAGAGGTTAACCCTGTGGGCGGGGTGGAAAAGGCTAATGCAGCTAGAAAAATCTCCGACGAAGCTAAGAGCAGTTTGGACAGGGTAATATATGTGGGCGACAGTATCACTGATGCGGAATGCCTCAAGCTGGTGAGAGAGAATGGGGGGCTGGCAGTGTCGTTCAACGGTAACGCCTACGCTGTCCGCGAAGCCGAAATCGCTGTTCTCTCGCCAAACGCCATAGTCATTGCGGTTCTTGCCGACGTTTTTAGCAGGCTCGACGTTGAATCTGTTTACAGACTGATAGACGATTGGAGCTATGCGGGTATGAATAAACACGGTGTAACCTTGTCCTTACAGGAAAGGCTGCGAAGCATATTCGGGAGAGAGATGCCAAAGTTGCATAGAATCTCGGCAGACAACATGAACAAGGTTGCGGCTGAGAGCAGCGCTTTCCGAAAGCGTGTTAGGGGAGAGAAAATAGGGACGCTGGGCTAATGCAACGCTCAAGTTTTATCTTTCTGCCCCTCAGAGGTTTATGACATGAGAGCAGAATTCGAAGACACGTACGCAGAGGTCTTTGAGGGCATTTATTGCAGAGTAGTTGTCACGGCCGACGATTACGAGGTTTTACGAAGCGCCGCCGAAGACGCCACTGCGACACCTTCAATCGTCATTGGAAGGGTTGAAGGCGGGGTCGAAAGATGGTTGAAGGTCGAAGAGACGCCTGATGGTCGCATTGGCGCAATTCTCCAGTTCTGGGGTGGAATAGACAACAAGAAGCCGCTGCAAAGATCCTTAGACAAGTTTGAAGCCGAGATATCCTACAGGATAAGGCAAGACATCCTCGTGAAACCTTTTACAGCTCTCTTCGACGCCTCTCTAGACTCCGTGGGAAGGCTTGACATGATGGAGAGAGTGGGACACTGCGGCGATGGTTTCGAATGGGAGGAAAGGCGCCACGGGCGTAGTCTAATCATTGTGCCTTTGATGGTGCCCGACTTCGTAATAGAAAGGCACTTGGGGTACGGTAAAGGCGTCATGGGAGCCAACTTCTGGTACATGTGCGAGAACAAGGAGGCGGTTATGATGGCTGGTAAGACGGCTCTCGAAGCCATAAACGGCATTGAAGGCGTCGTTGCTCCCTTCGGCATCTGCTCAGCAGGCTCAAAGCCCGAAACAAGGTTCCCGTTGATAGGTCCCACAACAAATCATCCCTACTGCCCTTCGTTAAGGGTGAAGCCAGGCGCAACGTCAAAGGTGCCTGCGGGTATAAATTTCATCCCTGAAATCGTGATTAACGCCGTTTCTCTGCAAGCCGCTAAGGTAGCCATGAAAGCGGGAGCTGAAGCCGCAGGCAGCGTGAGGGGTGTTCGTCTGATATCCGCGGGTAACTACGGGGGCAAACTGGGTAAGTACAAGATCTGGCTAAAAGAAATATTGTGACACCTTGCCAATATGCTTTGGAGAAACTTCTATTAGTTGAGAGAACATAGAATTCGCAAACAAGAGAATATCCTGGCGAGTCTTATGACGGGCTTCGACGCTGTCGGCTTCGGTGCACTGAATATCGACAAGCTTTTCAGGGTGGATAAAATCGCGGGACGGGAAGATGAAAGCTTCGTCACCGAGTATCAAGAGTCATGCGGAGGCTCTGCTGCGAACACCATCGTCGGCTTGGCAAGGTTAGGCTTGAAGACGGGGTTTGTAGGAAAAGTGGCAGACGACCGTGAAGGGCAGCTCCTGCTCAATGACTTTGGAAAAGAGAACGTAGACACCCATGGAATAGTCATCGAAAGGAACGGGCAGAGTGGAGTCGTGATGGACTTCGTGGACAGAGAAGGGCAAAGAGCACTCTACGTGGCTCCAGGCGTCAACGACACCATCGAATCAAAAGATATAGCGGCTGACTATGTGAGCAAAACAAGGCTCCTTCACATGACCTCTTTCGTGGGCGAAAAATCCCTTGAAAACCAGAAAAGACTAGTGGAAAGGCTGCCCCTCGGCATCATGGTCAGCTTCGACCCAGGCATGCTGTACGCCAAAAAAGGGATATTCAAGGTGAGACCCATCATTAAACGGGCTTTCGCCGTGATGCCTAACGAGGCTGAGTTAAAGCTTCTCACTGGAAAAGGATACGAGGAAGGCGCTGAGAGTCTGATGACAGAAGGCGTCAAAATCGTCGCGGTCAAACTTGGCGCAAAAGGGTGCTTCCTGACCAACGGCAAGAAAAGCCACTTGCTAAAGCCTCATGAAGTCAAAGTCGTAGATACCACGGGCGCGGGCGATGCTTGGAACGCGGGTTTTCTCTACGGTTTGCTCAGGAACAAGAGTCTGCTGGAATGTGGGGAACTTGGAAACTTCGCGGCATCACGATGCATAACAAAGATGGGGGCAAGGACAGGGCTACCTCGCCTCGTCGATCTACATCTTTGAAAAAACCTAAAATACGTTGACGCGTGCAATTCTGACCAGTTGATAGGCATGAAGATAATCGTTATAGGCTGCGGATTCATCGGCTCCGTAATAGCAACTGACCTAGCCGAAAGCCTACCATCAGCTGAAATATTCATTGCTGATAAGAACCTGTCGCGAGCCCGCGAAACGGCGTCGGCGACTGGCAGGACAAACATCTCTGGAATAGGGCTCGACGCGGAGAACCATCGCGACCTCGTTAATGCATTGAAAAAATGTGACCTAACAGTGGGTGCGTTGCCTGGAGATATAGGTTACAGTTCGGTTGGAGCAGCGATAGACGCCGGGGTCAACATGGTTGACGTGTCGTACATGCCTGAAAACCCGCTTCAGTTGAGCAAGGAAGCCGAAAAGGCAGGCGTTACGGTGGTGCCAGACTGCGGGGTGGCGCCGGGAATAAGCAATGTGCTCATAGGTCACTCGCTAAGTAGACTTGACAAGGTTGAACGCATCTACATTATGGTCGGAGGGCTTCCAGAGAGACCGATTCCCCCGCTCGGCTACACGATAACGTGGTCGAGTGAAGGTCTGATTGACGAGTACACTCGGACAGCGAAAATAGTGGAGAACGGCAAGGTGGTGGATGTAAAAGCCCTCACAGGTCTCGAAGTGGTCGAGTTCCCGGGTGTTGGGAAGCTTGAAGCCTTTTACACGGATGGGCTGAGGACGCTGATTCAAACCGTAAAGGATGCTGAGACTATGTGGGAGAAGACCCTCAGGTACCCGGGTCATGTTGCGAAGATAAAACTGCTGAGGGCTCTAGGGTTCTTCGACGAAAAGCCAGTAAGAGTCGAAGGCATCAGTCTGTCGCCTCGGAAACTCGCCGCCAAGCTTTTGGAGGCAAAACTTCGAAGACCTGACATAGCAGACATCCTTGCATTGAAGGTTGAGGTACACGGGAAACGTGGGAAAGAGGAAACACGTTTCGTCTACTATCTTCTCGACCACTGCGACCAGAAACGCGGAGTGTCGGCGATGGCGAGGACCACAGCCTACCCCGCCTCCATCCTAGCCCAACTCGTGGCAAGAGGCGACATTAAGATCAAGGGGGTTGTCCCTCTAGAGACACTGGGTGGTGAAGACAGGCTGTACGAGAGAATAACAGCAGAACTCGAGAAACGTCAGATCAAGATTGTGAGCCAAACCCTATCCTAAACTCTCTGCAACCGAACACACATAAAGTATATGAGGTTAAAGACTGAAAAAGGATAGTCTCAAAAGGGATGGATGGTAAAGCAAGTGCAGTTTGAGTTTACGGAAGAACAGAAAGAGATTAGGAAAGCCATCAAAGAATTCTGCACGAAGGAATTCACTCCTGAACTGGCCCTGGAGTCCGATCAGAAAGAAGAGTTTCCTATGGAGCTTTACAGGAAGGCGGCGAAGCTTGGGTTCACGAGCATGAGAATCCCACAGGAATACGGCGGACAAGGCTACGGACTGCTGGAAGACTGCATCGTAGTTGAAGAAATGTGCCGATCCGACCCTGGCTTGGGCGCTGCCGTCTCTCTCGGCAACCTCATGATCCCCGACATACTCCTAAAGCGTGGAACAACTGCTCAGAAGGAGAGATGCATTCCGCCGCTGGCTAACGGCGACGCCACGTCTGCCGCAGCCTTTACCGAGCCTGAGCATGGAAGCGACATCACCCGAATGGATACGACAGCAGTCAAGAGCGGAGACGAATGGATCCTCAACGGTGCGAAGGAGTTCATCACCAACGCTCCTATAGCCGACTTCCTCGTTATCCTATGCCAGACCGACCCCAACGCCGCACCCCCCCACAGGGGGCAAAGCCTGTTCTTGATTGAGAAGAGAATGCAAGGGCTGGAGGCGACTAAGCTTCATGGCAAGATGGGGATTAGACCCTGCATAACCGGCTCGCTTGCTCTCAGCGACCTGAGAGTGCCCGAGGGCAGTTTGGTGGGTGAGTTGAATAAGGGGTTCTACTACGCCCTGGAGCTCTTCGACGGTACCCGGATTACTGTGGCTGCCCAGGCTGTTGGAATGGCTCAGGGAGCCTTTGAAAGAGCCTTTCAGTACGCCAAGAGCCGCAAGCAGTTTGGCGCCCCGATAATCAACTTCCAGGCAGTGTCGTTCAGGCTGGCGGAGATGGCTATGAAGGTTGAGGCTGCGAGGTTGTTGACCTACAAGGCTGCGTGGCTCTACGACCAAGGAAAGGTTAGCCCTATGGCTACTTCTGTCGCGAAGGCTTACTCGGGCAGGGTAGCCATGGAAGTCACCGACGACGCTATCCAAGTCTACGGAGGATACGGCTACTTGGCAGACTACCATCTGGAGCGTTTCCACCGTTGCGCAAAGATAACGGAGATTTACGAGGGAACCACCGAGATGCAGATGCTGACTATACTCAACTACCTGATGAAGTCAATGTAGCGGCGACTGGGTTCTTTCTTTCCTCAGCAGCTTTCTCCGTCGCCATTAAATCGTCGACTTTCTTTAAGTATTTCTCCTGTTCGTACAACCACGACTCGTTCTTGAAGGACTTGTAGGGTATCGTGTAACGTTGGTTCATCCCCATGTCTTGGAATACATACTCGTACTTTGCCAGGAAATCTATCTTGACTAGTTTTCCAAGGCTGTCGATGAATCTCCTGAACTCGGCTAAAGGGAGGTATATGTAAGCAAATATCATTGGTTTTCCATAGATTTTGCCCAGAGAAAAGACGAATGGCTTGTCTAGAAGAGACCTTGCGAATTTTGCCATCTTTTCTAAGTTGTCGAATGTGAACGTGAAGAAGAAGCCGTTAGATGTTGATTTGTCGAAAGGATAGTAGATGACTTGAAAACCTTCAAGTAGTTGCCGTTTAACGATGTGTTTATCGAAGTGATACTTAACAGAGGGCGTGGTTGTCTTGAGTTTTGTAGCTATTTCCTTCAGGCTCGTCGTTGCATCTAGTTCTAGTTCTTTTAGAATGAAAACGTCGGTTGCATCTGCCTTCAAAGGATATCCCGCTGGGTCTTTCAGCGTGAAGGGTAGCTCAGTCCCTTCAGTCTGGGCTTCTTGAACCCAGTCATCCCAGAAGAAAACCCATTTTTCAGAATCTTGGTCATACCAGTCACATTTCAGGTTAACGGTCTGAAAGCAAGTTGACCAACAATGTTGAATGTTTTCTGCGACTCCCCGGCTCTCCAACTGCCTTAGGAACTGTTCAAAATCGGGGCAGTGTTCGGTTGGAATGGCGAAGATTGCGGTGCATCCTTCATGTGCCCCGAAGCTGCGTGAGATGTAGATCAGGTAATCGTGGGCGTCCAAGCATTTAAAGAGCAGGTTTTCATTGCCTTGAAAGGCCTTTGCGAAAACGATTACCTTTTTTAAACCGATATTCGTGTGGTAGACGTTTGTGAGCAAAAAAACTTGGGGGAGCATCCGTTTTAGCCTTCTGCGTAGAGTTGCTTCTGGTACGTTGAGTTTTCTTGCAACCGCTGTCATGTTTCGTGGTCCGTAGATTCCCAAGCCCTCTAGTATCTTCAAATCGAAAAAGTCGAGGAATCTTTGCACTCCACAGCACCAGTTTATATTTAGTTGTCAACGGATGCTTTTTAAGTTATTTGGGTATCCCGCCGCCGGGTACAGTGTCTCCTCCACCATCCAAGACTAGGTCTTTGAGGTCAAAGGTGATCGTGCTGAATAAGTTGGAACAAAGATTCATGATGGGCGTTGCGACAATGGTTATGGCGTTTGCGGTGGCGATCAGTACCAGAGCGAGAAGCAGGATTTTCAATCTCAAAAGAAGTCACCTCCTATCTCCTTTCTCTTTTATTTATTTTTCGTATGCAGATATGATATGAACAGACGAAAAGTTAAATATTACTCTAGGTCGTAAGTAGGATTTCAACGGGCTCTACATGCAGAGGAATCCGGAAAAAAAGAAGGACGAGTTTCACGTGAAACTGCTCGGCACTCTAGATAAGAGCATGAGAGACATTTTCGGAGAAACAACAGTTGATGCAGTCTACTACCACCTGCGAAAGAGGCATTTGGTTAAACTTGAAGATATATTGGAAAGGCCAGAGATTTTTGCGAAGGCTATCAAAGAAATATTCGGAGACACGGGTGCTGACGTGATTGAGGCTTTGCTTGTAAGGAGCCTGTGCGACGAGTTTGGAGTGACCGGGCATGGAAAAGAGACAGTTAGATTAGCGGACTGCTTGGATGAACTCAAGGTATCGGCAAAGACCATTGAGAAACGCGTGCTCTAAATCACTTTTGACAAGTTGTCTAGAATCGCCACGTAAGACTTCTCGAGGGTGCGCAGTCCACCCGTCGGTCCGCCCTCTCCCACCACCAAGTATTCGTTAGGCGCATGAACTCTTCCACCATGGCCTAAGCCGCCAATCACGAAGGGAAGATTTAGAGGTTCACGGTTAAACATGCAGAAAGGTGCGCTGCCAGCCATGTGAGGCCATATCTCAGGCTCGTAGCCGAATTCATGGTATGTTTTGATGACTGCTTTTGCAGCGGGTTCCTTTACGCTTGTTTTTGCCCAGCCGTAGCCTTCTTCGAGCTCCACGATTTTGACTTCCTTAAAGCCGTGTTTGTCAAGGTGCCTTCTAATCCTCGGGATTACTTCTTCCACTGTCATGTTTGGGACGAGTCTCACGTCTACTTTGGCTGTGATTTTGTGCGGTAGCACTGTCTTGGTTCCAGGTCCGATGTAGCCGCTCCATACGCCGTCTATGTTCAGTGTGGGCGAGTAAAGATATTTCAGCAAGGCTTTTTTTCTGTGGATGTTATCTATGAATTTCCTGACTTTCATCATGTCTTTTATAGAGTCTTCGTCTATGGTCTTCTCCAACTTCTCCAGCAGCCTCAAGTCTTCTCGGCTGGGTGGCAGAGCATTTTCGTAGAAGCTGTCAATTAAGACCTTGTTCCCGTCTTTGCTGGTCATGGTGCTTAGGGCTTGTACCATGCGCCAGGCTGGGCTGTCTACCCAAGCCTTGTTGCTTCCATGAACGTCAAACTGGGTTGGTCCGCGTCCCCAAGTTTTACCGCTGAGTTCCAGCTCGAAATAGACGATTCCCTTCACGCCAAGATAGTTCACAACCTTTCCTTTTTGGTCTTGGTCTGCAAATGGGAAGAACACTGCATCGGCTTGTTCCAGCTCTTTCTTGCATTTCTTGATGAACTCTGGCAGGTGTCGGCTGCCCAGCTCCTCTTCGCCTTCGGCGACAAACATTATGTTGACGGGGACTTCCTCACCCACAGCTTCAATCGACTCGCATGCGTTCAGGAAAGCACGTAGCTCGCCTTTTGTGTTGATAGCGCCCCGTGCGACGAGGCAGTCGCCGAAGGGGGCTATGTTGACGACTTTTCCTTCCAGGGGCGGGACTGTCCACCCTGGATCGTCGATTGGCTGGGTGTCATACATTAAGTAGACGACCACGGTTTTGTCGGCGCCCGCGTCATAATAGCCTGAGACCACTGGAAACCCTGATGTTTCAACTAGCCGTGGACGCTTGCATCCGAGGTCTTTAAAGTAGCTTTTGACGAGTTCGGCACATTCTCGAACCCCTCTGTTCTCTGCTGAGATTGAGGGTTGTCGAACTAGCTCCTGAAGTTTACCGAGGTGTTCATCATAATGCCTGTCTATGTGCTTGAAAACTCTTGCTTTTCGCAAGATTCTACACCGCAGCATAAAGCTATGCCCCTTGACTGCTAATATTTCTTTGCACAATCGGCGCTCGGCGTGGGGGAAAACGGGAAAGTGTATATGCAACGAAACTTATATGAGCGTCTTTCCCGATGAACTCTCTTCTCTAAACGGAGGGTCATGTTTTTGCCTAACGTCGACATGTTGCTGGAAGACGAAAAAGGGAAACGCGTTCTGCTTCTGGGCAACGAAGCCATCGCTCGCGGTATCCTGGAAGCGGGAATTGGCGTGGTCACGACTTACCCTGGCACTCCTGCCTCGGAGATCGGTGACTCCATCTTTGAGATAGCGAAGCGTGCGGGCTTGTACATGGAGTATTCCACCAACGAAATCGTGGCTGTGGAAGTGGCTGCGGGTGCCGCTGTTTGTGGTGTTCGGGCGCTTACCGCCATGAAGCATGTGGGTTTAAACGTGGCTGCAGACGCGGTGATGACATTGGCTTATGTGGGCGTCAGGGGAGGCATGGTGATAGTCACAGCCGACGACCCTGAATGTTACAGTTCTCAGAACGAGCAGGACAACCGCTACTACTCTCTGCTGTCCAAGCTGCCCTGCCTTGAACCTTCCAGCGCCCAAGAAGCAAAGGACATGGTACAATACGCGATCGAAGTTTCCGAGCAACTACAGCTCCCAGTCTTTATGCGCACAACAACACGGGTAAGCCACACGCGGGCACCCGTAGCTCTCGGCGCATTGAAGAAGGCAAATTTGAAGGGCGAGTTCATCAAGGACGTAAAGCGCTTCGTCATGGTTCCAGCACACGCCCGCATACAGCACAAGATTTTGCTGGAAAAGGTCGAGCAAGCTAAGGAAATTTCCGAAAAGTCATCCTTCAACACAGTGGTGCGACAAGGCGGAAAAGTCGGGGTAGTCGCTTCTGGCGCAGCTTACAACTACGTCGCCGAAGCAGTGGATCTTCTCGGCTTGGATGCAAGCATCCTGAAACTCGGAATGACCCATCCCCTCCCCGAACAAAAAATCGCTGACTTCCTAAGAGCCCACGACAAAATCGTCATTGTAGAAGAACTGGCGCCCTTCTTGGAACTTCTGGTGAAAGCCATAGCCAAAGACAAACAGCCAAACGTGCAGATACACGGAAAAACGAGAGGGCAAAATCTCCCCCACTTCGGTGAACTATCGACGCGAATAGTGGTTGAAGCCTTGGCTCGGCTGACGGGCAAAAAACCACCTGTGGATTTTAAAACGATTGACGAGCGGTACAGCAAAGTCAGCAGGGTGCTGCTGCCCAGGCCTCCGATTCTCTGCCCAGGCTGCCCGCACAGAGCCTCCTTCCACGCTATAAAAACTGCGACCGGGGGGAAGGCGATCGTGCCCACCGACATAGGCTGCTACGCCTTGGGCATCCAACCTCCGTTGCAGGTGGGTGATGTGCTCATCTGCATGGGCGCGAGCATCGGAGCGGCTGGTGGCATCAACAGAGTGACCGGTTTGGACACTGTGGCTGTTCTAGGCGACTCCACCTTTTTCCACGCCGCCATGCCAGGTCTAGCCAACGCGGTTTTTAATAACCACAAGGTCACACTCGTGGTTCTCGACAACCTCACGACAGCCATGACTGGGCATCAACCCCACCCTGGCACCGGAAAAACAGGAGAGATCGGAGAAGCGAACAGGATTCTTATAGAAGATGTTGCCAGAGGACTGGGCGTCAAGTACGTGAAAGTGGTCGACCCCTTTGACGTTAGAGAAGCCAGCAAAACCCTTAAAGAGGCTCTGGCACTGCATGGTCCATCGGTAGTTGTTTTCCGCGCTCCGTGCACTTTACTCGTCTTGAGAGAGAGGCGGAAAAAGGGGATTCAGGCGAAGTTAGTGAAGATTACAGACAAATGCACCAACTGCATGGCATGCGTCAAGCTGACAGGGTGCTCTGCACTGGTTCCTGTTGACGGCAAGCTCACCGTAGACGAGACTCTGTGCACAGCCTGCACGCTGTGCGTGTCGGTTTGTCCTTACCAAGCCCTCCGGGGAGGCGCTTCTCAATGAAGACCTGCAACATAGTGTTCGCAGGAGTCGGCGGGCAGGGGATACTACTGGCGGCGGAAATTGTTGGAACAGCCGCGGTCAAAGCAGGCCTTAACGTACGTGTCAGCGAACTTCACGGCATGGCGCAACGTGGTGGAGCTGTTGTGTCCCACGTGCGCATCGGCGAGAAAGCCCTTGCACCCACTATCATGGAAGGCACAGCGGATGTCGTTCTCGGCTTAGAGCCTATGGAAGCCCTGCGTGGCATCCAGTTTGCCTCGTGGGAAACTACGGTGCTAGTGAACACAAGGCCCATACGTATTATCGGGGCCAAGTACCCAGAGGTGAAGGAGATCTTGGACCGAATACGCGAATTCACCGGGGATGTCATACCTATCGACACTGTTGCGTTAGCAGAGGAAGCTGGCTCTGTGATGGGTCAGAACACCGTTATGGTAGGTGCTTTGGCGGCCACTGGGAGATTACCTCTGAAAGCAGATGCTTTGAAAGAGGCTTTGAGTGAGTTGGTCCCTGCAAAGCATTGTGACGTGAACGTAAAGGCCTTTGAAGTAGGCTATGACGCTGTGAAAAGCACGACGCGGTCTAAGTAGGTGGTGGTGGCGGCCACTCCGCATAGTTGACATATGCATATGCAATCGTGTCTCCTTCGTGGAGTATATATTTCGTGCTCGAGTAGCTGGGCAATGTCCATTCTGAGCTCTGGAGACTCCAGTGCCAGTAGAACCATCCATGTGTAGAGTTGTTGGTCACACCATTTATCGAGGTTACCAGTATCCCCAATTCCTCGCCGTAGTCTGTGTAGTTCATTTCTTCTGTTGTGAAATTGAGTGCCGCGAAGGCAGTCGAACCTAGGGGTAGCAGTGTACTATTATACCAGACTTTTCTGTTGCCGTAGCTCAGAAGTACGTTCACTTTCATCGAGATCGTGCTGAGCTGATCGGTCAAGCCGAGATATTCCTCTCGGTAGATGCGATATTGCGCGTAGAAGTATGCGGCGACAGCACTGCCCAAGATCGCCCAGACCAAGACACCGAGGGCTAAGTAGACGAGAAGTTGTTTGTCCAAGCCTTTTCACCTCCAAGAAGCTCTTTCGTGACTTTCATGAGCGGGTAGAACGTTAATCCGAACACGAAGAAGTTTGATACAACGTGAACTGCTGAGAAAACAGCCCCGGAGACTATTGTGGCGACGAAAGCGGGTAATATTGGTAGCGTCATGTAAGAGACGACGAAGCCGAAGCTCGTGACCAGGTCGTAGACGAGTGTGAGAAAGGCCCCCAACACGGCTGCTTCAGCAGTCACGTTTCGAGCGTATGCTCCCTTTTTCGTTCCGCCGTACAACCCACCTACAACGCCTATCAATGCCATTCCGGCTATTTGGAAGGGCATCAATAATCCTGCGAATCCCCAGGACGAGTAGAATCCGTTGATTACCATGACGGCTGCCCCTAAAGTGCTGCCTATTAGTATGCCGAAGGAGGCGCCGACAAAGAAGACTATCAGAGATGTGAATTCAACGTTTGGCGGGCGTGGAAGGAGCTGGATTCCTAGGCATAACGCTGCTAGTATTGTCAGTGTTGCAGTCCTGTTTGCCGCTGCCTTCACGTTTTCCCCTGAAGATGGATGGATTATCCAGCCATATAAGCGTTCACCAGAAAACTCCCTGAGCAGTTTTACTGAAGGGGGTGCGAGTGGAGGGGGGAGATTGGAAATTGTTGAAGAGAGTTTTGTTGATGTAGAAAAAGTTCTACATCGATTTCCTCCAACTCGCGATTTAGAATAGAGGAACGTTCTCCCTATATCTTTTATTATCAAACGAGATACAATTCCAGTGTCATAACGGAAACTATGCTTGCGAACTCAATGAAATTGAAAAGTTTTTGGTATGCACAGGTATTTTGAAGCCAAAGCTTCTCTTTGCTGATAATGCGTGCGTAGAGAATGAAACAGAAGACGCTTGACAGCGGTCTACCCACCGGGTCACGGTAACCTTGGCCTTTTTGAAGCTTAAACTTAAATCTTGAAACAAAGAAGATGAGAAAGAGGTTATGCTTCATGGTCATAGCTGGAAAGGTTTTCAAACTGACCGAGCTGCAGCCACTTGAAGAGCTTGCTCCACGATTGGAAAATTATCGACTGCAACAAGATTATGAGGAAGGCGACTATAGGTTTACGCTTATAACCGAAGTGGCAAACCTGCTACCAAAGGAGAACACAATTTCCGGCATTTATTCTCACGACTACGTAATCCACGTGTTTCATCGGGGCAAGACTATCCCGATGCCCAAGACAATAGAGGCAGTCTTCAGCTTTCGCCCAATCAACGACAGAATATTGTTAACAGTAGTTGAGAAGAAGCGGATAGCAAACTTTGTCGCCAACAAAATGAGCGACGCATTGTTCGGAAAAGTGGGAGCTATAGTTGAAGCGCAGATCCCGCCTGAGACGATTCAGAGCTTTCATTTGAAGAACCCTGAGGACACCAAGATAACCTTCTTCGACAATGTTGACATCCCGAACGTGGACAAACTGTCCCTCTACGGTCCTGACTTGACGGGTACCGCCCTTTTCGAGGAGTATTCCAAGCATGGCGATGTTTGGTATATTGTGGCTAGGGCTAGGGAGTATGGGTACGTGGTAGGAATTACCAGGGATGTTTCTGTCACAGTCTTCAACTTAGCTGACAAGGAGAAGTATCTGGAGTACGTTGCGAAAGAAATCTACCCGTTGGTCGTCTGAAATGTCAGAGTCTAAGGGGTTTGTCTGTTTTCACTTGAGCGTCTAATGATAGTTTCCTCAGGAGAGGAGTCTCGCAGGGGGTAGTCTCAGGCTCCAGGTCAGTTTTCTGCAGGCGTGTTGTTGTTCGGGCGGCGGGGACTCTGAAGTAGTAGCAGTAAACCGGGTTGCCGTCGCAGAAGTGCTTAAGGTCGAATTCTGAAAGCTCGCCGCCAATGCTTTCGGCTAGCATTTTCACGCATTCCTTCTTCGAAGCGCTTGAAAGGTAGGGACACTTCATTTTTAGGCACGTGTTCTTTTGTTGAACAGTTGTTTTGTTTATCATGGATACTATATGTCTCCAAGGAGACACATAGCAAGTATTACTATATCAGAATCGGAATATAAACCTTCCGACCCGAGCACCCAACAGCATATATTTTCCCACAAAAACCTACATATCACGTAAGTGAGGCACATTTAGCTTGAAGATCGGCATTCTGGGAAGAGACATCAACGGATGGGGAACCCAGCAATTAAGAGCCTCCCTTCAGAAGCGTGGGATATCCTTTACCTTCCTTGGCTTCTCCCACCTAATGGCACGCGTAGGCTACCAACCAGCGACGAGTTCAAGGAACGATGATTTGGTTCGGGATCTAGCGGCGATGATAGTCCGCCCCATCGGTAGAGGCTCACTTGAAGAAATCATCTTCAGAATGGACTTGCTCCACCGCCTCGAACGCCTCGGAATCCTGGTCGTCAACCCCGCAGAAGCCATAGAACATTGCGCAGACAAATATTACGCTCTAACTCTCCTAGAAGAGAAGGGAGTGCCAGTGCCGCGAACCATTGTGACTGAAAACCTGAAAGCAGGCTTGCAGGGGTTCCACGAGTTGGGAGGCGATGTTGTTCTGAAACCCCTCTTTGGTTCGAGGGGAATCGGCTCCACACGCATCTTTGATGCAAACATCGCGGAGCGCATATTCAACTCAATGCTCTTCCACCACAGCGTTCTGTACCTCCAAGAGTTCGTTCCCCACGGAAACTCCGACATACGCGCCTTCGTTGTAGGCACGAAAGTGGTTGCCGCCATGCGCAGAATCGCAGATTCGTGGAAGACTAACGTTAGCCAAGGGGCTCAACCCTTGGCTCTGGAGTCCGGCGAAGAGCTTGAAGCCTTGGCTGTAAAGTCTGCTGGTGTAGTCGGCTGCAAAATCGCTGGCGTGGACATTTTGGAAGGCAGGAACGGACCATTGATTATCGAGCTCAACAGTCAGCCGGGTTGGCGTGGCCTGCAGTCTGTTTGCCATGTGAGCATCGCAGATTGTATAGTAGAGTATGTTGTGGCTGAGGCGAAAAAATGAACGCCATGACGAAGAACGTGATGGTTTCCAAAATCAATATCGCCACAGCAAGTTCAGAGAGCGGAAGCGACGTCGTCGCTGGGGAGGCGCCACTGCACGTCTTTGTGAACGGCGTCCACTTTGTCTCATTTCTCTGCTCGCCCATGTTGTTGAAGGAGCTTGTGGTGGGGCACATGCTGTGCGAAGGCTTAGCAAGTTCCTTTGAAGAGTTGGTAGCCATCGACTTTAGCGGAGAAGACAGATGCTTCGTGACCCTTCGGAAGACTGAAGGGGGAGAACACGTTGTTTTGTCGAAGCCTTTTACGCGGCTCATCGTCTCTGCATGCGGGGGCGTTGGTTACCGATCGCTCTCAGAGCTGCTCGACACGATTGAGCTAAAACCATTGTCTTGTTGGAGGGTCCGGGCAAAGACAGTCTCGGAATGCGTCAGACGGCTCAACGTGCTGGCTGACACCTTCAGAAAAACAGGCGGGGTTCACGTCGCAGCCTTGTTCAAGCACAACGGAGAGCTGGTTTCCTCAGCGGAAGATGTGGGAAGACATAGCGCTGTTGATAAGGCAGTTGGCGTGGCTTCTCTGAGCAAGCAGGACTTGGGCGAGTGTTTTCTGGCTTTGAGCGGGCGAATGACAGCAGACATTGTTCTTAAGGCGGCGCGAACAGGTATTCCCCTGGTGGCATCTCTAGCGGCAGCCGTCGATTCTGGCGTGGAAGTGGCGTTGAAAACGAGTGTGACACTAGCGGGCTTTGTGAGAGGAAGCAGAATCACCGTTTACGCGAATCCTGAGAGAATAGAGCCTTAGCCTTGGGAGATGCTCAGGCGTAGGCATCAGGATAGCGGGGCATCAGGGCTTTCCTAACCTCCACGCACAGGTGACACTTATCCGCATACTGTTCTTCTCGGAACTGGAATTCATGAGTTTCTAGAAGCTTCAGCAGACCGGTTGGACCTTCTTCCACCAATATTCGAGTGATTGGGTTTCTGTGCCAGTCATACTCGGCTATCAGGCGTCTCAATAGAGTGATTTTTGCGTTTCCGACTGTAAGGTTCCAGCAAGTGTTTGCGCTGCCAGAGGGTTCGATGCAGACACTTTTCGGGTTGGTCAGTGTGTTCCCTGTTATGGGGGCCATGTCACATGGCTCTGTCAGCGATGAAGGGTCAAAGTATCTGCGGAGGTTCTGCAAAGCGCGACCTATAGGCACGATTTTCACCGTGTGCGTCTCTATTCCAACGGGTTCGAGTTCTTTAAGTATTCGAGCAGTCTTCTCGTCATATTCGTTTGCGGCCAAGGGACTCAACGACAGCGACATTCCAGACAACTTCTTCCACTCCTGCTCTTAGCTGTCCTGCTGCTGCGTTTCGTGGAAGCTGCAGGGGTATGTGTTGCTGGTGGAAGGCGTCGACGCTGACGTCGACTGTGGTAAGCCCCGCGTTTTTTAGTTTCACCGCTAACCTCTCTGCTGCTTCCTTGCTCTTCCCCCACGCTCCATTTGTTATCATGCTTACCGTGGGTATCTGCAGTTGGTGGGCTTTTTCCAGTATGGCTACGACCAGTCGTGGGTGAAGCATGGGTTCTCCGCCGAATATCATGAACGAGTCGAGGGTTGAAACAGTCGCGGCTCCTCTAGGTATCTACGTGCGTCTTTCACGTCCATCACCTCGTTTCTCGATGGCGAAGCGTAGACTTGGCAGTGTATGCATTGGGAGTTGCAGCGGGTGGTTAGTGTGAACTCTAAGCGGTTAAGCTGCATGCTGGCTTCCTTCGATTCACTCGTTGGCTGCGATAAAAACTTTGGCGCGTCAGGAATGGAGACTGCTTATGCGCAGCAAAAAAAGGAGAAGGGTTATGGACCCGCGGAGAGTATCTCTTTCTCCGAAGGCGGCTCCTTGATTAGCCCCTGCTTCATGAGGATATGGGTTGATTCTCTGGCGTTCTTTATGATGGCTACGGCTCTTTCCCACAGCTCCTGCTTGCTGGGTTTGACTCGGGCCACGCCTTCTTTTATGCTCTGGAGAGCGCATGCTACTGCTTCTCTAGGGAAGACTTCCCATTCTTCCATGCGGGGTGCGATGTCGTCTTCTTTGATGCCTCTTTCTTCGGCGAAGCGGGCCAGTTCGTGTGCGGCGGCTACGCACATGTCGTCTGTGACTGTGCGGGCTCTGACGTCTAGGACCCCTCTGAAGATGGCTGGGAAGCCTAGACTGTTGTTGATTTGGTTGGGGAAGTCGCTGCGGCCTGTGCCCACGATGCGTGCGCCTGCTTCTTTTGCTTCCCACGGCCAGATTTCGGGGATTGGGTTGGCGCAAGCGAAGACTATGCTGTTTGAGGCCATGTGGCTTATCCACTCTTTCTTTATTGTGCCTGGTCCTGGTTTGCTGGCAGCTACGACTGCGTCCACGCCCTTTAGACCTGCGGCCGTGTCGCCTGTTCTGCCTTCAGCGTTTGTTTTCTTGCTTAGCTCGTATTTCCACGGGTCTTCTTTTTTCTCTTTTTCGAGGTCAGGTCTTCCAGCGTAGAGAATGCCTTTGGTGTCGACGAGGATGATGTTGCCTGGTTTGAAACCTGCGCGAAAGAGGACGTAGGCTGTGCGGGTGTTGGCTGCGCCGACTCCGATGAGGGTGATGATGGCTTCAGAAGGCTTCTTGCCCACGATTTTCAGAGCGTTTATCAGGCCTGCCAGAATGACTGTGGCTGTGCCTTGTTGGTCGTCGTGCCATACTGGTATGTTGAGCTTTTTGCGGGCTTCATCTAGTATGTAGAAGCATTTTGGTTTGCTGAGATCTTCGAGGTTTATGCCCCCGAAGGTGGGCTCGATGAGTTCGCAGGCACGGACGATCTCGTCTGGGTCTTTGGTGTTCAGGCAGACCGGAAATGCGTCGACTCCTCCGAGGTATTTAAAGAGAATGGCTTTGCCTTCCATCACGGGCATGGCTGCTTGGGGTCCGATGTCGCCGAGTCCCAGGACGCGGGTACCGTCGGACACGACTGCAACGAAGTTGCCTTTGTTGGTGTGCTTCCATACTTCGTCGGGGTTCTCCGCTATTTTCCTGCAGCTGGCTGCTACGCCCGGGGTGTACCAGATAGCGAAGTCGGCGGGGCTTCGGATGGCGCATTTGGGCATGATTTGGGCTTTGCCCTCGTAGAAGGGATGGTATGCAAGGGCGAGCTTTGATGGGCGTTTGGTTTTTTCGAGTAGCTCTTCAACAGTAACTTTCTTTTCCGTCATAACTGCTTTCACCTTGTTTGAAGAGATAAGTGGCTTCGTACATAAAGCATTTAAGCATTATGGAAAGTGGTTGTGCCAAAATCCTTTTGCGTTTCGATTTCTTCCGTGTGTTTTATATTTGCTTCTATGAGAACTCAAGTGACCGGGTTCTTGTCAAAACCGGATTTTTGTTGAACATCCTCAGGGCACACTCGACATCAGACCAGCCTTAGTCGCCGCTTTCCTCGGCTGCTGGATAGGAGAAGCCTCCACCCTGACCCTCGACATGTTCACACATATCTCCTACGAGTCCTGCAACCACTATGAACTCCTCTTGGCCACACTCTGCATCTTTCAGAGACTCTTCCCAGCCGCCTTCTCAGCCACGCTCTTCATCACCCTTAGAGCTATCCTTTTAGCCCGTCAGAACAAAACAACCACACAACACCCAACCGATCCCACCCAGCAACTACAACTCCACAATAAAACCCTAACATCCACATCCTCAACCTCTCAGCAATTTATCCGCAGCTTAATAGAAGCCTGATAGAACGGTTCAGACCACGCGCAAAGAACAAAGACCGCACGCAACAACACTCCGAATCAAGATTTCCCCTTCATAAAACAGTTAAACCAAAACCTCAAACACACACCCAACAAAACAACGGGGGAATAGAAGGCATAATGAAGAAATCGAAAAGATACACTCAAAAACAACGCAAGCAACTAAAAACCTCACTCAGAAAAGCACTGGCTACAGAAATCCAGACACTTTCGACAGAAATGCAGCAAATCCTCTGTGACGACCTCGTCACAGCGCTACAGAACAGGCTAAACATACTCGTCAAAGTCAAACCAAGACGCCGCTGAACACGGGAAGGAACATTGATTCAGGATACATAAATCATTTATACAAAACCACACAACACACTCGCTAAAGAGGTAAACATACATGCGACGCTCCAAACTGGAAATGTATGTAGACATACTCAAAGTCCTATCCCAAAGAGGGCCTCTTAAGCTAACACACGTTATGTACAAGGCTAATGTGAACTGCAGCGTCCTGAAACAATACCTCAATTTCCTGATTCAACAGAACCTCGTCGAAGAACGCACCATAGGCAAGAAACGCGTAGTGTACGCCGTAACTCAAAGAGGCATAACAGTTCTCAAGTACTTCAGAGAACTCAAGACAGTCCTCCCGATAATCGAAGAAGCACGCAAAATACCTGCTACGCTCTAAACAATCATCTGCCCTCCCCCCCTTATTCTACGAAGCAAATGCTTTCAGTCAAGAGACTTACAAATCTGTAGAATTGTGTCGTAAGATTTAATAGACTCATATTCCTCTTTGTGTAGATGTGTTTGTCAAGTGTGTTTGTAGGTTGGTTTGGTGAATGGGCAAACCTGGTGTGCGTGATTCTGCTGTCCTGTTGGAGAAGATTAGGGAGAGTCTGGATAAGTTGAATGAGAAGATGGAGGTTTTTATCGAGTTTCAGAGGCAGGGGCAGGTGGGTAAGGCGGATTTTGTGGTCCAGGATTTGCCTGAGGCTTTGGATGTGATGACGTTGCTTTCTCTGCCCGATCATCTCCGTAAGACGGCTGTGGCGATATGCAAGCTTGGCCATGCTACTGCTGAGGAGGTTGCGGAGCAGACGAAGCGTGCGCGCGCCGTTGAGAGTGGCTACTTGAATCAGCTTGTGTTGATGGGGTATTTGAAGAAGGAGAGGAAGGGTCGTAAGGCTTTCTTCTTCGTCGAGAGGTAGCAGGGTGGAGGCGGTTGATGTGGGTAAGATAATAGCTATTCACAGTTACAAGGGCGGTACGGGTAAGACTCTTTTGACCGTTAACCTTGCGGCCACCTATGCTCGGAGGGGTAAGAGGGTTTGTGTACTTGATCTAGATTTTCGGGCACCTAGCTTGCAGTCCATTCTCAAGCTTAATGGTTCTGAATACTGGCTTAACGACTATTTGAATGGCACTTGCGAGATTAACAAAGTCTTGATCGATTACACTCCCCAGTGCAAGTGCAATGGGCAGATGTCGGTGGGTCTGGCGAATCCGGCTACTGAAGCTTTGCGGGACATGTCTTCTAAGGATCGTAAGTGGGAGATGCGGGCACTCGGGAGGTTGTTGTCGCTTAAGAACACGTTACTGAATGATATGGAGCTGGACTATCTTTTGCTCGACACTAGTCCTGGTTTACAGTATTCCAGCATTAACGCGATTGTGAGCGCTGATGTTGTCTTGGTGGTTAGTACGATTGACACGTCTGATGTTGAGGGTACAAGGCGAATGACGCATGAGCTGTACGATTTGTTTGAGAAGAAGACTGGGATCCTGATGAACAAGGTGCCTATAGAGTTCTTGTCCACGCCCAAGGATACGGATGGTGTGTTGAAGCGGTTTGAGAATACGCATACCTTGCCAGTGTTGAAAGTCATACCTTGCTTCTGTGACGTGCTGCGTGCGAGTGGTACAAAGATTTTTGCGCGTGATGAACCTGAGCATCCGTTTACTAAGCATTTGGACGAGATTGCGTCTAGGGTGGATGCGTTCTAGGGCGCTTGTGTGCTTCTTCTCGATTTATGTCTGACAGCTAGTCTAGACCGTTTCGTTTATGCTGCTGATAAGCTGCAGTTAGGCTGCTAGCATTGATGGGTGCTTGTGCTTTGTGGAAACTGATATAAGTGCTTAGGCAGAGGCTATGCTTTGCTCGGCAGTTGGTGAGGTGTGGGTATGAGTGATGGTGATGAGGTTAAGAGAAGTATCGCGGAGATGCTAGGGACATTTGTGTTGGTGTTCATGGGGTGTGGGAGCGCAGTATTGGCAGGCTCGTACATTGGTTTTGTGGGTATATCTTTCGCCTTTGGTCTCTCAGTGCTGGCTATGGCGTATTCTATAGGGGGTGTTTCGGGATGCCACATAAACCCTGCAGTGACTGTATCAATGCTTGCCGTGGGGAAGATCAAGGTCAAAGACGCTGCAGTCTATGTGGTGTCGCAGTGCGTGGGAGCCGTGATGGGAGCTGGAGCGCTCTACTGCGTTGCCCTTGGAAACCCGACGTTCAGCCTCGCTACTAACGGCTTGGGGCAGAACGGGTACGACTCAGCCTCCCCGGGAGGGTTCTCTGTCACTTCGGCGTTCATCGCTGAAACGCTTCTGACGTTCATCTTTCTGCTCGTAATCCATGGCTCGACCAGCGAGAAGGCTCCTAAAGGTTTTGCAGGCCTGTCCATTGGGCTGAGCTTAGTCCTCATTCACCTTGTGGGGATACCTATCACCGGGACTTCAGTTAACCCTGCCAGAAGCCTAGGTCCAGCTCTCATAGTAGGGGGCACTGCGTTAGCACAGCTTTGGCTATTCTGGATTGCTCCAATAGCGGGGGCGCTTCTCGCTGCGGGTTTGTGGCGAATCCTCGAATAGCCACACAGAGAAACTCCTGATCTCTGGAAGACGAGGTGGAACCTTGCTCTCAACAGCGATTTCTTAGAGCTCTGTAAGGTCGTCAAATCTGGCACAAGTGTTTTCGTGTAGAACAGGTGTACGAAAAGGTTTATTAAGTGTTATGATACGTGATAGGCTTGTCTACACATAGAGGCATAATAAAATGGCAAAGAAATCTCAACAGAAGAGGCGAAGTTTGGAAGTTGACGAAGACTCTGTAAGAACCCTAAGACCATTGAGGGAAGAAGAAGCCTTCCATTTCTATGCAGCTGTCGGGGAACCAACTGGAGAAAAAGCTGGAAGCCTTGCTGATTTCTTGGAAAAGATAAGATCCGTAAAGCTGGAAAGCTTAGCATTTCACCTTCAAAGAAAGGACTTCCAAAACTGGGCTGAAACAACCCTCGGCGATTCCAAGCTGGCCAGAAAAATGGGAAGGATACGTCCTTCATGCGATGATAGTCTTAGGCAGAAAATGTGTCAAACAGTTGAGGGGCGCATCAAAGAGTTGGCAGAGACCTCCATGACCATATATGTTAGCGAGGGTTTAGCTGTCACACCCCCAAATGCCACTGTCTAGCGCAGCAAGCCATCCCCGCAAACAAGCTGGAATCCTAGCTCCCCCTTCTGCATCATCACACATTCGGCATTTGGAATAGAATCAACTAGATTCTTAGGAGAAAAATGAGAAAAAGAGATGCGATTCTGGATAGAGTCCCGCTGCTATTTTGTGCCGAATGTCTTTTTGACCCATGCGGTTGTCTTTTCCATGTCTTCCCTGAAGCGCTTCATCTCTTCGGGCGTCCTCTTAGGCGGTTTGGGCTCCTCTGCAGGTGTTGCGTATACATCTAGGAGGTCGCCTTTTGGCTGCTTCTCGATGTGTATGCTCACCTTCAAGCCGATGTTCACCTTCTCTGGGTCTATGTCTCTCATCGTCATAGGCAGGCACGTGTTCGTTCCATCTATCCTTACCATCGCCCCCACCAGTGGCTGCAGATGCGCCATCGACGGCCACGCAATTGCCATCACAGTATATGAGTGAACCTCTCCTTTCTTCGGAAGCTCAATCCACTTTGTCTCTTCAAGCTTGCACTTGGGGTTGAAGCAATGCGCACGAGGGGGACAGTAAACGAGACCACATTTCGGGCATTTCGTGCCGTACAACTTGTTCTCCAGCAGTCCTGTGAAGAACTTTGACACCTTGCCGTAGCTGTGATGGAAGATGTTGCTATGAGGTCTATGCACAATCAGGAACTCGCCTGGCTTCAGACTGTTCAGCGTCGGTCCGTCGTTCATCTCCACAATCTTCCAGCCTTCCGGTCTCCAGCCACCCTTGCGTTCCCACTCCATCCACAGTTTCTCGTCGATAGTTTTCTCTCTCAATACTTTCTCCGGTCCTGGCTGTTTCATCGTTCTACACCTCCAAAACCACTGCACCAGCTTGGCAACCAGTGCCGCCGTGCCCGTGTATGAAGCCTTTCCTTGGTTTGCTCAGCTGTCTGCCAGGCGCCCCCCACTTCTTGCCTATCTGGTTACTAAGTTGCCAATAGACGTCAACCACCTGAGCAATGGACGTTGAGCCTACCGCATGACCCTGGGCAGTCAAAGCTCCGCTCAGCTGGCATGGAAGCTCTCCGTGGGGTTGAATCACGCCCTCTCGGAGTAGTGTCTTTCCTTCACCCCGCTTGCAGAAGTCAAAGTCCTCGAGCCCCGCCAATACAACGCCCGCATATGGGTCGAAGATCTCAACGAGACTCATCTCTTTGCGCGGATTCCTTATCCCAGCGTCCTTGTAAGCCATCCTCGCCGAGACTCTCAGAGCACCAAAATTGCAGAGATCCGGGTAAGGGGACATCGGAGCAGGAACATGCTTCGGCCAAATCTTTTCGTCCTCCGGATACAACCCTTTCCACGCCGGGTTATCCGGGCGGTCTCCAGCCCTCATCGTGTCCGATCCAAAGCCAACGCCGCTAATCCACACAGGGTTATCCGTAAGCTTCTTGGTAAGCTCCTCATTCGCCAAGAGCAAGGCAGAGGCACCCTCACTCGTCATCGCGCATTCATAGAGCCTGTAAGGCCAAGAGATCAGACGGGACTTGTAGACATCCTCCACTGTAATCTTGCCAAAACCATGCTGAGCCACCCACTGTGCGTAAGGATTGTCGAGCGAGTTGTTGTGGCACAAGACTGACACCTCAGCCAAATCCTCCTCGGTCTCTCCGAACACATGCATCCTCCTGGCTTCCATCGTTGCGTAGAAAGCGTTGTACGTAAAACCAGAAACAAAGTCCCAGTCTGTGTCGCCCGCGATGGCTATTGCTTCGTTGACTTTCTGAATCGGGAGTTCGTTCATTTTCTCCCATCCCACGACAAGAACGAGCGGGAACATGCCTGAACGCACCCAGAGGACGGCATTGACTATAGCGTCAATCGGGGTTGCTCCGCCAGATTCAACCCTGAAGCCTGGCACGGCGCTAAGGCCTAAGTAGTCGTTGATTATCCAGTGCATGCATTGCTGTTGTTCTAGGATGTCGCTGAAGTAGGAGTAGCAGCACGCGTAGCCTTTCTTTGCGAAGTCTCCCAGCTCAAGGTCTGGCACGTCATCAAGTATCATTCTGACGGCTTCTGCGCACATTTCCTCCTGCAACGTGTGTCTCGGGTTGTCGAACCTCGAAATACTCCCTGCAACTATGCCGACTTTCTTCAATTTTCCACCTCATTCTGATGAAAGGAATACAGTAGTGGTTGCAATCTTCTATAAGTCTTTTGCCACGTTTCTCAACATGTCGTTTTCTCCATAAACAAGGGTTTTGGTATGCGCAAAAAGCAGTTTATATATGCGTCTACCCATACTATTGGCTCTCACGCTTTGGAGGCAAAGTCGATTTGGCTGGTAAGCCTATAGTCTCTATAGTCTCCGCTGGAATGTCCAAGTTCGGGAAGCGGGACGGACTTTATGGACGGGAGCTTTTCGTGGAAGCGGCGTCCGAAGCCTTCGAGAGATGCCCCAACCTCGACCCCAAGAGAGACATCAAGGCGGCTTTCATAGGTATGATGGGCGAGTCCTTCGAGCATCAGGGACACACGGGACCAACAGCACTCGACTGGGCAGGACTGCTGCCCACTCAAGCATACAGGACGGAAGGCGCATGTGGTTCATCAGCCACAGCCATACGCTGCGGCATCTTCGCAGTCCTCTCAGGCTTGGCGGATGTCGTAATGGTGGGCGGTGTGGAGAAGATGACGCACAGGGCTACAGCCGACGTTACCGAGTATCTTGCCATGGCTTGTGACTTCTTTTTTGAGCAATGGAACGGCTTGACCTTTCCAGGGCTCTTCGCCATGGTTGCCACAGCGCACATGAACAGGTATGGCACGACCGAGGAGCAGATGGCGCATGTCGCGGTGAAGAATCATCGTCATGGTGCCATGAACCCGAAGGCTCACATGCAGAAGGAGATAACCTTGGAGCAGGCATTGGCATCGCGTTACGTGGCGTGGCCTCTCAAACTCTTCGACTGTTCTCTGATAACTGACGGAGCAAGCTGCCTCATACTCACCAAGCCCAAGCTTGCCAGAAAGTTCTCTGACGCACCGGTTCACATTGTTGGTTCAGGACAGGCAAGCGACACCATCGGGCTCTTCGAGAGGAAGGAACTAACAAACCTGAGGGTGGGAAGGCTCGCTGCGCAGGAGGCTTATGGGATGGCAGGCATCGGTCCCTCAGACGTCGATGTTGCAGAGGTTCACGACTGTTTCACTATCGCGGAGATCGTAGCTTATGAAGACCTTGGCTTCTGCAAGCCCGGCGAGGGCGGGCGTTTTGTGGAGGAGGGGCAGAGCCAAATAGGGGGCAAGGTTGCGGTTTGCACGAGTGGCGGGCTGAAGGCTAAGGGGCACCCTGTGGGCGCGACAGGCACTGCTCAAGCCTATGAAATCTATCTCCAGCTGACTGGGCAGGCGGGAAGGCGGCAAGTCAAGGATGCGGAGATTGGCTTGACCCACAACGTGGGCGGCTTGGGGGCAACTGGCGTGGTGAACGTCTTCAGGAGAGACTGAACATGGCTGAGACGACGCCTCCGTTTACTATCGAAAGCTTCTACGGGTTTGTGAAGGAAGGAAAGCTTATGGGGGCTAGATGCGACAAGTGCAGTCAAGTTCTGGTGCCACCGAGACCCATGTGCCCAAACTGCTTCTCGAAGAAGTTGAGTTGGAAGGAGCTTCCGAGACATGGTAAGCTGCTGACCTACACTGTCATCCACGTTTCTCCTAAGCAGTTCCAGTCAATGGCGCCCTATGTCGTCGGTATAGTCAAGTTCGAAGAAGGCGCACAGCTTCCAGGAGCAGTAAGAAACGTTGCCTTGGACGCCGTCAAGGTGGGCATGGACTTGACAGTTGACTTTGAGAAGGAAACGGCGTCTGAAGAGTGGCCCCAATGGCCAAGATACTACTTCAAACCACTAGCAGGCTCTGAGTGAGTCTTCTACTGCGAGAATGGGTTGCTGCTATTTCGTCTTCGTTAGGCGGAGCGTGTTCAAGAGCGTTAGCATGGTCAGCCCGTCGTCTCCCGAAGCCACGGTGAACCACAGGGGCACAAACCCCATCAATCCTAGAGAGCCCAAGATCAGTTTCACTCCCAACGATAGGGCTATGTTCTGCTTGGCGATTTTCATGGTCATTCTACTCAGACCGTGCACACTAGGAATCTGACCAAGTTCGTCCTTGACCAGGATCATGTCAGCTGACTCTAAGGCAACATCTACATTGCTTCCAGCCATGGCGATGCCGACATCCGAGGCAGCCAGTGCAGGCGCATCGTTGACTCCGTCGCCCACCATCGCCACCAACCCATGCTTCTCCCTCGTCTCTGCAATGATCCTCAGCTTGTCTTCTGGAAACAGCTCAGCGTGTACCTCGCCGATGCCTAAACGCTCCGCAGTTTCTCGTGCTATCTCCGCCTTATCGCCCGTCAGCATTGCAGTATGGAGCCCCGACTTCTGCAAAGCCTTCACTGCCCTTGCAGCGTCTTCCCGAACGTCGTCGATGATGCAAATCGAGGATGTGGCAGTCTCTCCCAGAGAGACGCAAACAGCTGAGTGCCTCTCGTTCTCGTATGCCTCTCTGACTCCACCATACTCGCAGCCGTGCTGCTCCAGCATCCCCGTCGTTCCCACTATCACGCGAGTGCCGTTCACGTAGCCAACTATGCCCTTGCCCGCTATTTCCTGCACGTCCTTCACCTCAAGCTCTCTGAACTCGAGTCCACGGTCTTCTGCTGTCCTCACGATGGCCTTAGCCAACGGGTGGTTCGAGAACTGCTCCAGCGCAGCGGCGTAAGTCAAGCCTTTCTCGTCCAATTCGGGAATACCTTTGACGCAGTGAACCACGGGTCTACCAAGAGTCAATGTGCCAGTCTTGTCGAACAAAACAGCCCCTATCTTGTCCATCTTCTCTATGTAGACCCCACCCTTGATAATCGCTCCCTTCTTGGCAGCGATCGCGACAGCAGTGAAAAGTGTTGCTGGAACTGATATGATGAAGGCACTGGGACAAGAGATTACTAGCAGTATGAGGGCTCGGTACAGCCAAACCTCGAAAGAACCACTAGAAATCCGTGGCATAAAGAAGGCGGTAAACAGGGCTAGAAGCAGGACTGCGGGTACGTAGAACTTGGCAAACCTGTCGACAAGCTTCTCAATCGATGCCTTCCGCATCCGTGACTGCAGAACCAGCCTAGCTATCCTTGACACCAGCGTGTCCTCTGCCCCCCTGTTGACCGTGACTTTGAGGACCCCGTTGGTGTTGAACGTGCCAGCGAACACTTCGTCACCCGTCTTCTTCAACAAGGGCGTGGACTCGCCTGTCACCAGAGACTGGTCTACAAGAGAGGCGCCTTCAGCCACAACCCCGTCCAAGGCGATTCGCTCGCCAGGCTTGACGAGGATAGCGGCACCGGGCACCACTGCCCTCACATCAACGTCTTCTTCACCTTCGTCAGTGATTAGTCGGGCTTTGTCTGGCATGAACCTCGAAAGTCTCTCAACGGCTTTTCTAGCCCTATCTTGGATGTAATCCTCGAAATACTCCGCCAACGAGTAGAGGAACAGCACGGTGCCTGCTTCAAAGAGAAAGCCCAGGTATAGGGCGCCCAAAGCTGCGACTGCCATGAGAAACTCGACGGAAAACCTTCTCTCCCAAAACAGCTCCTTCAATCCAAGCGCTGCAATGTATGCGGATGTGACGGTGACAATGGCATAGTAGATTAGCATCGACACGGTGACGTCTCCGCCCAGCAAAGGAACGGTGAAGCCCAGAGGAACGCCACGAGCCGAATAGTCTAGCAGGGCAGCCAGGGCCATAGCGAAAGCCAAAACACCAGCCAACAAGACCCAGACTTGCCTATGTTCTTCTAGCTCGAAGGCTTCGTCTCTAACGATGGGGCACATGCGCTCTGTCCCTTGGCCATGTTCAAGACGAAATCGCCATATTAACATAGTGCTAAGAAGCCCGCGAGGAATATTAACCCATTAATACTATGAGTATCATATGTTAATATGAGGCGTGTTTATGACCGTTGTGAGCATAACTCTTCCCAAAGAGCTTCTGAGAAAATTCGACGATCTTGTGAGGGCAAGGGGATACTACAGCCGCTCCGAGGCTTTCCGAGATGCTGTGAGAAACCTCATAGCCGAATCCGAAGTCGCGCGGGTTCAAGAGGGCACGGTTGCAACCACTATTATGATAATCTGCGACTATGCGAGGAAAGACGTTGACAGGCATGTTTCCGAGGTGAGACACGAGTTCGACGATGTGGTGGTTGAGAACGTCCACCGACACATTGAAGATAGGTACTGCTTGGAGGTTTTCATCGCCGAAGGAAGCCACCAGCGAATTTCAGATCTAGTCTCTAGGATTAGGGGCATGCGGGGAATACTGCAGGTTAAAGCCTTGTTCATGTCCCTGTGACAACACATGAAAACAGAGTCTGCAGCATACTCAGGGCTTGTTCAGCTTAGCTATCAGCGCCGGCAACTCAGTTATAGACTTGACCACGTGCAGCGCGCCCGTCTGCCCCAGATCCTTGAAGGCAGTATCGCTGTTCGCCACGCCTATCGGAGTCGCCTTCAACGCAACAGCACTCTTCATGTCCACGGCATTGTCGCCCACGACAGCGACTTCTTCAGGCTTCACGTTCAAAGCCTTCAATGCAGCTTTCAGGTGGGATGGGTCTGGCTTCACCCTCGGAACCCCTTCACGTGCTATCGTAGCGTCGAAGAACTGTCTTAGGCGGAACCTGTCGAGGATGAGGTTCGTCGATTTCTCGCTGTTAATCGTGAAAATCCCCAGCTTCAGTTTCATAGCCTTCAGGGCTTTCAGAACCTCGAACACGCCGGGCAGGGGCGAGGTTTTGTTGGCAGCTTCCAACTCATGTTTAGAGGCTATAGCGAGGATGCCCTTCTGGACGGCGGCAAAATCCTTTTCCTTGCCGTTGTTCTGCATGTAAACCTGAGCCTTCTTCAGCATCTCGAATATGCTCTCGTTCACCGAGAGTACGGATGGTGGGAAGCCTTGGTTCACGAGGAATTGCATGGCTTCGGCTCTCACAGCTTTATAGTCTAGGTTGAATTCGGCGAGGGTTCCGTCGAGGTCGAAGACAACAGCCTTTATGGCCACTCTAGGGCGCTCCAAGAATGTTTTCCTGCTGGCGTTAGTGCAATGCTCTTGTCAAATATAGGTTTCGGTTGCATTCTGTTTTGAAGAATCTCACGGGTGAAGTGTTGATTTTACCCTTCGACTACGTACCTGTAGGCAACATATTTTCCCGCGGTTGTGCTGTTCCGCGATATTTTCACGATGTCTCCTGCTTTTGCTCCGATTGCTTTCACCGCGGGGTCCGACGTCTTTATCCTCGGCAGTTGGTAGGGTGGAACACGGTACTGGGCTAGGAGCTTTTCCCTCTCATCCTGCTGCATAATCTCATGTCTAGGCACGAGTTCATGGTCGAAGATGTTGAAGATCGGGAAGATGCGGGGAATCAGCTCTATCCCGTTCTTTCTGGACGCTGTCTTGGCGGCTTGCGTGTAGCGTCCGCCCGTGATAATCAAGCCTATTTCCAGCTCTTCCTCCTTCATTATCTTCGCCAGCAGGGCGATGTACTGGACGCCTATAGTGCCTTGAGAGGGAACGCAGTAGAGGATGGCTTTGCCCTGCGGAGTCTTAACAAAGAGTCCCTTGGCGTTCTTGTACTCCTTCTTGTCCAGAAGCTTGTAGCCCCTGAGGTTTATCAAGACTGCAGCTTTTTTCTCTTCCAGAGTCGTTTGAGATTCTTTGCTCAACGTGAGACCTCAGACAATACGGGTAGACATCGCTTAAACAACCCTTAAACTTTTCCCCAAAGAGA
>CAYGVX010000014.1:0-34945 GCA_964353725.1 uncultured Candidatus Bathyarchaeia archaeon | reverse complement strand
TGATCGTTTCAGAAGCGTTGTATTCAGGCTACAGCATATCTGACAACTACATAAGCGATCTTGGAGTTGGGCCTTCCTCGATGACTTTCAACTCGTCCGTGTTTCTTTCGGGGTTGCTGTTGATCATTGGAGCCTATTTTCTGCATCGCGCCTTCAATTTCACGATGTTGACCGTGACGTTTGTCTTAACGGCTATTGGCGCAATGGGAGTTGGCATATTCACATTAGACGCTGGCATAATCCACAGTATAGCAGCGTTGATTTTCTTTCTGTCAGCGGGCTATCAGCAATATTCACCGCCATATGCTCATACGCTCACGGATTCAAGTTGATGAGGATGCCGTTTTCTGCCATAGCCGTAATACTGGGATTAATAGAGCTTGGAGGGTTTGCCCTTTTTGTCGGCAAAATCTACTTCGGACTAGGTGCAGGCGGAATGCAGCGCATGGTCCTTTATCCAGTGCTTTTATGGCTAGCGGGATTCGGCGGGTACCTGATGGCGCACCCTGACAAACCGACCGCTCAGAAACCGCAGTGACGTCCATCAATTAGGCTAGGTGCACGCGGAAGGGGTCCGCTGTCTGCCGAGAAGATCAAGACACTGAAGACTGCCGGCGCCTCGGCTGTCTATTAGGATCTCTCCGCGCTCAAAGGCCGCGTCGCCCGGGCTGACGCCGTCATCCAGGTACATTGCTGCCAGGTAGTCTAGAACCTGAGAAGTTGTGACTGTGCAGACATCTTCAGCGCGGGTTCTGTCGTGGTAGCTGAGGCGGGCTGCGTAGCGGCGACCGAGGGCTCTTGGACTCCGCCGATGAGGCATACTCTCTCCTTCTGACAGCTTTGTGCATAAAACTGTTGGGGTGTTTGTTCTTTTAAAAGGACAAGAATACATATTGGATATGCACGCTCACATATCGGCTTCTAGAAGAAGGTTCTACGCGCGCGAATATCCAGTCGGACGCTAGAGAACGCGTTTGCATTCAAGAAGGCCGGCATGTAGAATTATTCCATAAACAATAAAAGTGGAAACACAGGAATTAACATGTGATGCACGATGAGAACAAGAATCGTATTTCTCTCACTCTTGCTGATTATTTTTGTAAGCACTTTGCCGCTTCAGTCCAACTCGCTCCTCCCAGTTGAAGCTACGTTGACACTTCCGTCAGACATGCCGGTGGTTTTTGTGGATCCTCTGAACGCCACTGCGAGCGTTGGGGAAACCTTCACGATCAGCGTGAGAGTCTTCAACCTCTCCGGAGATTTCTACCCAACCGATGTTCTATGGAATGAAGGACAACCATTACCACCCCTTCAGCCTAACGACTGGCGATACAACCTGTCGCTTGGCCACCTGTACGCCGTAGACCTTCGCCTCAAATGGGACCCTACGATTCTAGATTATGTGAGCCACACGGTTATGGTGCCCGTGGACTACTACCCAGGCGGCATTCTCAACGGGCCAGGCATCATCATGGCGCGCAACGAGGTAAACGAGACTGCGGGAACCTACACGCTCGCGGTAGCGTCGGTGACGCCTGCTAGAGGGTTCAACCTTCCCGATGATAACGCCACGGCGTTCACCATGACCTTCAACGCCCAGGCAGCGGGCGCGTGCGACATTACCTTCACCAACGTGGACCTCGCAGTGGACCTCGTGGGCCTCGGGATGCCTTTCAACGTCCCCCAGGAGATACCTCACTGGACAATAAATGGTCGACTTGAAGCTATTGGGCGCGCGCGCCCAGTTGGCGACGTTGACGGCGACTTCGACGTGGACATGTTCGACATTGTTGCCGTCTGCTCACTCTATGGCTGCCGAGAAAGCAATCCCAACTGGAACCCGAACGCTGACATCGCGCCCAGATGGGGAATCATCGACATCTTCGACTGCGTGACATGCGCCTACCACTACGAAAAACAATATCCTAAGGGAACCTAGCGGGCACAAGGTCCATGGTCTATCCCTAGATGTGCGCGCGCCAGAGTGGGGGGACCAGTGCCAGGGTATCGGCGATGACCCCTCCGCCTCCAACCACTTCCGTTCTGGAGCGCGCGCACCAAACCTAAATACCCGAACGGTCAAAAAGCCTGATTGAGCGGATAATTCTCTTGAAGACTGTAACCAAGATCGGTCTGATACTCGTGACCGTTGGGTGTTTCCTGATTGCGCGCGTTTTACCACATGGTTACGTATCAAACGTTTCCACACTATTACCCCGCAGCCTCTATCACCGACGAGGCCCGAGTGCTGACCTCAAGCTGATCCCCGAAACCCCGCCTCACAAAGACATCCTTCAACCTAACCTGAGCACCCACGGCTAATCCTTCAACACTCTCTACATGTCTCCTCCAAACAGAAACCCACACCCGCCCACTCAAATCCTCCACCTCGAAAGAAGCCGCAGAAACCCTCTCCCCACTTCTGGTAGTGACTTCCCTGCGAACGGGTTTCGTAACAACAGTGCCCGTGATAGACGCTATTGTCATCCCTTCCTCCAAATCCCCTATACGCGAAAAACCCTTGGGGCGACCGGACACTTCCACCGAAGAAAAATCCTCAACATGCAACTCAAGGACCCCGTCCCGACGACTCTTTCTCACCTTCGCGTTAACGAGCAAGACCGCCGCCCCCTCATGCAAGCCAGCTGCGCTCTCTGCCTTTTCATTCCAGAACACAACCGGAACACGGCCGGTATCATCCTCAAGCATCGCCCTCGACACCTTGCCCTGTGTTCCATCACGCCGCTTGAAGGTAGAAACGGGGTACGTGGCCTGAACCACCCCTTCAACAACCACTCTCTTATACTCACCTCCTATTGTCGCGATTTTTCTGCAGAAACCTTCGACCTGAGGGAAGTCGTCCTCTTTCTGGTCAGGTGGAGATAGCTGAACGTCGCCACGCCTTCCCACATGGAGCTCGATGCTCCCATCCTTAGAATTCCTGACGTATCCGTGCGTCACCCTCACAACTTGCCTCGGTTTGATTTCTTCAGCAAGCCTCGCCTTGTCGTCCCACAGAACAACGGCCACGACTCCCGTCCTGTCACCGATTAACAATTTAGCCACTCGCCCACTCCCACCATGCTGCAGGTATTCACGAGGCATGTTAACAAGAAGCACACGGCCAGAGACGGTTACATCGTTCAGTCCGGAAATAAGCTGGCTCAAGTCTATCCTAGGGAGCTGCTTATCCCGCCTCATTTCCACTCCATACTCTGCTGCAACAATCCGCACAGCTGCTTCCTCCGTCAGCAACCCTCCGCTAACGGTCGTCTTATTCTCTATTGCCTTCAGTATCTCTTCGCGAGTTACATCTTGACGGTTTGAGAGAATCAGCTTCACTGTTTCCTCTACGCCCATTCCTGTTTCCAGCAGTGCCTAGAAGGAACACTGACAGTTTGCTATAAACCTATTTTAACTGTTGCCAGAAGCGATTGCGGACTTTTATGGGTGGCTCCTTCTTTTGCAGATTGTTTTTTGCAGGTTTTAAGGAGAATCCGGCTTATCCTTCAGGAAATGCGTTTTCATTTCTGGGGCTGGCCTTTGGTGTCTTCTAGTCGGTTTTCTCCTCTTGGCCACGTAACACTTGGAGAAAAATTATCGCCAAAGTTATGAACGACATGACCATTAGGATGTATATCAGCGTTTGGAAAAAATCTCCCACGTTCAACGCTATTTCCACCTTCTCCATAGTAAAACATGCTAGATTATTTAAGCTATCGCCTTCTTCCATTCTCTCATTAACACGTCGTACAACTCGTCTTCTTCTTCAAACAGCTCGTAGCTTTCCGTCGTCTCCGCGACTTTCTGGGCTATCAAGTGGTAGCACAGGTGTATCTGTCTGTCCATTACTCTGAAGTAGAAGTCGTCGCAAGTGCAGAAGTCGGCTGCGGGCATTATCAGATAGTCTCTTCCCCTTCCCACAACTATCCAGACGACGCGGTTACTAGGCTTGAAAACATACTTCTTAACGCGTCTGTCCTTAACTGCTTCTAACGCCTTTTCGAAGCGTTGACCAAAGGCTGCAGAAAGCTTACTCAAGTCTGCGTCTCTGATTCTCTTCTCTGTTGCTGCTTCTGTGCAGACTTGCTTAAGCGTGCTCAGTTCCGACATGTCTGTCAAGTATACTTCGCCGTAAACTAGTATCATGTTTAGGGCATAAAAAGATGGTCGTAGGGAAATGAGAGCCGGTTAGTCTATCTTTATGAGTTCTCCTTTTGGTTTGCGTTCTTTGGTCTTTTGCAGTGTTACCTCTAGCACTCCGTTCTTGTAGGAAGATTTCGAGTCTTTGGGGTCGACTTCGGTTGGCAACTTCACTTCTTTGTAGTATTTGTGGTCTGGAGTGTCCACAGAAATCGTCAGAGTGTCGTCCAAGGCGTTTAGTTTGATGTCCTTCTTGTCTACTCCTGGCAGTTCAGCAACAACTTTAACCTCGTTATCACAGCTCACGACGTCGACTAAGGGTTCACGTTCTTCCTTTATCATTGGACCACGTTTGCCTGGTTGGACGTTTCCGAACTCTCTTACCACTGGTTTCCCGTCGGAGCCTATCGTCATGGAATATCCGTAGACGAAGGGACCTAACTCGCGGATCGTTCTTCCGTTTGACATTTTGCGTTCTCTCACGTAGTCCTTGGGGATTCTGGAAGTAAACTCCTTAACTTCCTTGTTCATCATTTCTTCGATGTCGCGTAGCATGTCGTCGACGTCTTCGAAAAACCATCCTCTTGAGAAGGGTCGCCGCGTTTTCCTGAACCATTTCTCAAAGTCTTCGTCCCAAGACAATTTTCCTATCCACCGTTTTTAGAGTGGGAGAACTGGTTTAATAAGAATTCTGTTGTGTTCCTAGCTCAAGCTTCTGAGTTGCTCCACTGTTCCCAAGTATGTTCCGTCTAGAAGGTAGACTTCACCTTTCTCAATGCTCGTTGCTTCGGAGCGCAAGACAGGTCCTATGTAGCTTCTATGCTCACCCTTCTTGTTGATGGGGCGCCCTCCGAGGAAATCGTTGAAACAGGGCATTATGAGGAGCTGCTTGGTTTTCGACTTCGCGAACTGTTCTCTTTGAGTGCTGAGTGGGGTGGAAGTCTTCGCATGTCTGCCTTTTAGGTGTGAGATCGCGGGTTTTTCCTTGTTGAGTTTGATCTTTATCCACACGGGTGAGGTAATCTGGAATCCTTGGGCGTCGCGGAAGGAAACTGTCGGATGAACATGTCCCATTATTAGGGTAGTGCTGTCTAGGAGTTTCTTTGCTGGCCAGGTGTGTCCATGGAAGAGTCCCAGGGAGTTTAAGACTATGCCTGTTGAAGGATGTAGCCCCATGTTTTGTAGCAGTAGGGGTTCCAGGTTTCCGTCATGGTTTCCACGTATGATTTGGATGTCGTCTATTTTGGCTTTGATTGCTTCGAAGAATTCAGGTACGTCTTTCCATTCACCGGGCTCCGCTTTGGCTATTGTGTGTTTGACGTCGCCGATTATTACGAGGGTTTTCGGGTTTGTTGTGCCTACTATTTCTAGTAGTTTTTGGAGGATTTTGCCGGTCTGTGACGGGATGTGAATGCCTTTTTGGGCTAGGTTTATTTCCCAGCCTAGGTGTAGGTCTGCGATAATGAGGGTTTTGTGTTGATTTTGTGTGTGGATTAGGGCTGGGTAGTCTCTTACGGGTTTTAGCACTGTGTCTATGCCTTTTCAATGGTTTTGAGTATGGTTTGGTGGAGGGCTGCGTTTGCGGTGGCGATAAATCCTACGGTTTCAGTGGGGCTCAGAGGATTGGTTAGGGGTGTGTTTTCCGGAGTTGTGATGGTGGCGCCTGCTTCCTTGAGTATGAGCGTGGCTGCGGCTATGTCTGTGGCGCGAAGTTTGCCGCGTAGGTCTATGAAGGCGTCTGTGGTGCCGTCGGCTACGTAGCAAAGCTCAAGGGCATTGGCCCCGAGGTGGCGGATATGTTTGGTCTGTGTTAGGAGCTGGTTGAGTCTCGCTGTTAGTTCGGCGGCTTTGAAGGTGTTGAGGTCCAGACCTATTACTGCTTCGTGTAGCCCGGTGGTTTGGGCTGGGGTGATTTTCTGGTAGTTGCGATAAGCGCCGAGGTTTCTTTGGGCTAAGTAGGTTGCATCGTGGAAGAGGTCTGCAACGGCGGCTGCTTCTATGGCGTTGAGGCTGGGGGCTTTGCTGATGGCTATGCTGGTGCAGGCGAAGGGTATGCCCCTGAGAGTGTTCGTTGTTCCGTCCAGTGGGTCCGCTGTGATGTAGGTTGTGGGGTTTTGTCCGTATGCTTTGATGCCTGTTTCTTCGCTGATAAGTGTGAAGCTAAGGCCATGTTCGGTGAGTGTTTCAGTGATGGCTTTCTCAGCTTGTATGTCTATGTGCCTTTTTGGATCTCCCCCTGCTCCAGTGCCGTAGGTTTTTTGGGCAAGGGAGGTTCTGATTAGGGGTGTGATGGTAGCCTTTACATGCTGGGTGGTTTCGGTGAGGATTTCTAGCCAGTCCATGGTTAGTGGTTGGGATCGTTGTGGCTTTTAAGGATGCGTGTGAGTGGCAGGGTTAACTGGACCCTTCTATTAGGCTTTTCGTGTGAGTTATGTATGAGTGCAATTCGTGGAGCATCAGGAACGGTATGTCTTATCTCTTTGGACGTTTGGTGCAGTTCATAACGTTTTTATGATTGCTTCTTTTACTTTGCGCGCGCGCCACGGAACCTTAGTAGCTGTCGACGGAGGCTTCCTGTCCGCATGAGAAGAGCCAAGTGGCAGCCTTAGCTTGGCGTCGAAGGCTTGCTTTACTTGTGAAAAGCCATTCTATGCGGGCGATGGTCGTGTTCCAAGCGTAACTTGAAGGGTCATTGATTCGTTGTTTCTCACAATTGTCACGTAGATTGTTTGATCCGGTGAAGTGTGCTCTTCTAGGAAGGTTGAGAGATCATCTATTCCTCTGATTCTCGTCTCCACGTAGGCTATATTGATTGCTGTAATGATGTCCCCGTAGATCGTAACGTACTCTCCTGAGATTAGGGCTTGTTGCGTTCCGCTCTGCAAGCCTGCTTCGTCAGCTGGTCCACCGTCCGTAACTTGAACGATTAGGTATCCATATGTGACGTTTACGTTCATTGCTTCTCCGATTTCGCAGGTCATGTCTATTCCCGATGTGCCTAACCAAGGATGCTGGTCATAAGAGCCAGTTGTTACCAACGATTCGATTTCCCGAAGTATTGTGTTGGAGGGGATTGCGAAGCCCAGCCCTTGAGAATCGGTTACGATGGCTGTGGTTATGCCAATGCCCTGTCCTTGGTAGTTCAGGAGTGGACCTCCAGAGTTGCCAGAGTTTATAGGGGTGCTCGTTTGTATGACGTCTGCTATCGGATAACCCCCTGTCATCTCCTCAGTTATTGTTCTGCCCAATGCACTCACAATGCCCGTAGTCATCGACCCTGCCAGTTCGTATGGGTTGCCGATCGCTATCGCTGGGTCACCAACTTCTAATGTTGAAGAGTTGACGACTTCAAGAGGTCTGCATTCGCTCTGTGGCGCGCTTGTCGAAAGAACTGCTAGATCTGCGTAAGGATCTGAGCCCAGCAGTGTAGCTGCGTAGCCATTTCCGTTTATGAAAGTCACGGTAATGTTGATCGCGTCTTCAACTACATGATAGTTCGTGACGATCACCATCTCTCCAGTGAAGTTGTAGACAAACCCTGAACCTTGAACTTGTGTATAGTGAGCGCGCCAGAAAATGTCGTATTGCGCCATTACCCCTCGGATCATGACGACAGAATCTTTGACTTGGTCATATAACTCAGAGAGTGAAACGTTGTTTCCCAAGATGTACGTGTTTTGTGTTAACTGTAGAGTCGACATTTGTTCTTGCAGTGTTGACAGTTGATTCTGTAGGTCGCTTATTCTTCCTGACGTCGTTGAGTTGCCTATCACGTAACCCAGCAATCCCCCAGCTATCACGCTAACTACGACAATCGTTGCTATTAGAACCGTAGTAAAACGGGATGATTTTGACTTTTGGTTAGTTTCCAATTTTGATCCGCATTATGTGTTCATATTCTTTTCTTGCAGGAAGGGCATCTTTCATCAGCGGATTGAATCTTGCTCCCACAGTAGGGGCACATCAGCTTCTTCTTCACCAGATGAAGCCCCTGTTTTTCCTTCGTGATTCTTCCATCGTTGAGAAGGAGAATTCTCTCGGTGTGTGAAGCTATATGACCGTCATGAGTCACCATTATAATCGTAGTCCCTTGATTAATGTTCAATCTGCCGAGTAGCCTAACGATTTCGTACTTGTTTTGTGTATCCAAGTTTCCCGTAGGCTCATCTGCCAATACTATCGCTGGGTCATTTGCCAACGCTCGTGCAATAGCCACCCTCTGTTGCTCTCCTGCACTCAATCGGCGAGGTCTATGCTCCTCTCTTCCCGACAAACCAACCATTCCCAATAGTTCGCGGACTCTCGTTCTTCTCTCATCCTTCGATTTCTTTGTGCATTCCATGGGAAGCCCCACATTTTCGGCAGCGTTAAGGTAGGGCAACAGGTTAAAAGTCTGAAAAATAAAACCGATTTCGTCTCTCCTTATCCTATACAGCTCTTTTTCACGTAGCTTTGTGACATCTACCCCATTCAGAGTCATCGTTCCACCAGTCAGTGTGTCAAGGCAGCCCAAAACGTTCAAAAGCGTAGTCTTGCCTGAACCCGAAGGACCCATAATCGCAATAAACTCGCCCTTATTCACCTGAAGATCCACTCCAGAAAGGGCGATAACCTTGCGTTTCCCCATTGCGTAAACCTTGGTCAATTTTTCTGTTTTTAGAATACACTCACTCATATCTCATCGCCTCCGCAGGTCTTGTTCTTGCCGCTCTCCAAGCAGGGTACAAGCTGCCCAACGTTCCGAGCAATACAGCTACGCTAAATGCCAACAACACAAGTTCTGAGCTTAGCGAAACAGTAGTTGCTGAACCTGTTGTTCCAAGATTAGTGGATGCGAAACCTCCTTGAGGACGGCCTGACTGTGAACCGCCAAACAAGCTTCCGCTTACGGTGGGTAGTAAGAATGATGTTATAATGGGTGCTCCGATACTTGCTATCGCGATACCAACTACTCCCGCCATTAGGCTTATCAGTATTCCTTCGAGCATGAATTGACTCATAACGTTCCAATTGCTGAAGCCTATCGCTTTAAGCGTGCCAATCTCCTTAGTCCTTTCCCGGACAGTGTACAGCATCACAAACAAGACGATGAGACTTGTGGCGGCAACTGCGACGATGATTATTTCGGCTGCAACTGTCTGTGTTTGGGCGAGAGTTGATTCGGCACTGTTCAAGTTTTCCTCATACATTTCCTGCATGTTCTCGATGTTCTCCAAGCGATCTTTGTACGTTGTGACGGAAAGATCTGAATACGTTACTTCTATCACTTCGGCTATTTCATCCACATAGGAAACATCCACAACGTGCACGTCGACTCTACTTGCGTTTCCTACATTGTCAGTTATCATCTGAGCATCAGAAATGTTCAAGTACACAGTCCTTGTTTCCATGCGACTCTCACTTGGCGATTCATAAATCCCTATGATTGTGAAGTACTGCCCGTAGACCTCAACTTCGTCACCAACAGTTAGTACGAAGTAATCTGCAAAGTTGGAGCTCGCGAGGATAACTCCACTGTCTCCTTCGCTTAGATTCCTTCCCAACGTTATATTTGTAGGCAGTATAGAGTAGCTGTTGATGAAAGAGGAATTCAGGCAAACACCTGTAATCGTGTAGACAGGTCTGGAAATGGTGAAAGTCCTTCCACCTGGACCACTTATGGTTTCTGAAGTTGTTTCCTCGGATGATGTCTCAAAAAACGGCACAACATCCTTGACGCCTTCAATAGTACCAATTCCGTCGACAACAGTTTCGTTTACAAAGACTACCTCTTGTTCGGACCCAAAGGGTGGCATACCCCCTGGCATGCCTGTTGACGTGCCTCGGGACATGCCTTGTCCGGATGAAGTACTACATTCTATCAACGTAGCTGTCTTGTTAATTTCCTCTTCCATATTGCTGATAGTAGCGTTGAGGTTTTCAGTTATGGTCTGCGTGGCTTCTTGGTTTGCCACGATGCCTGCTGGAATAGAAATCATAACTGCCATAGAGAAACCTAGAGCAACGATTACCAAGAACGCCCTCATTTTTCTCCTCGAAACATTCCTCAAAGCCCTCGTTAGAACACCCAAGGTCTCACATCCATCAAACATGCTCTAAGTTTCACCGAAGCGCCGTGAACTATTAAAGAATTTTTCAGAATTATACCCTAATTGCCATAGACCGATTGGGCGAATGATCATCACTGTACAAGAACATAAACGAAACAAAGGCTTGAAAACATCTGCGCTCATCCTCAACGCGCTTGAATTTCGCACAAAAAAGAGGGGGGAGGCGGTTGCCGTGATGGTGTTCAGTAGGGCTGGAGTTGGTTGTACACATGCGTTTCTAGGACTTTTCGATCACTGTTCTCGTTAGTATCACTATTTCCGTCACTTTTCCCTCTTCCAGATCCACCCAAACAGTTGCACAGCCAGATGTATCCTTCTCTAGCATCACGATCGCGCTTGTCGCTTTGGTCACAACACTGCCATCTGCCTCAACCACAGTCTTGATGATCGGTCTTACTCCAGTAACATTGTAACCATCATCAAGCAGGTTCTGCACGTCTTCGTCGCCTTTGGCTATGTTGGTCACGTTCTCCTCAAACTCTTCGCTCACCTCAATAAACCCGAAGCATCCACGTCCATGCATTAGTCCATGTGACCATCCGTACATTCCATTCATCATTCCCTCATCGATCCGCGCTGCAAACCCGTTGCTGCTCTCTTCACTATTGTCAGCAGCGAACGCTGTCAGAGCAATACCGCCCATGATCGCCGCCACGGCCACCGCCGTCAAGAGGATTGCGATTTTCTTCCTCTCTATATTCATCACATCCTTCTACTTGGTAGACATGCATAGTTGCACGCCTCAAACTAGTTTGAGCAATGAAAAACTACTAAAGGATTTTTCAGAATTCGACCCAATTCCTTCCCAAATCCTGGCAAGGCAGGCGCACAGCTTTCCTAACCATTTTTTCCACAAAACTCAGTCAATTTTGGCATGGTTGGGGGAGGGCTGAGCCCCGAGGGAGAAAGGAGAGGAGGGGGAAGCTGAAAAGAGCCTCGCCTCCGCCAACCATTCCAAGAATCTTTCAAGAACCCGGTAAATTATTAAAGGATTTTTCAAGATTAGACCCAATTGTGACCTTAATCTTCGCACGGTTGGCGAAGACACATTTATTACTGCAATTTAAATACGTGTAGCCACGTCTGGAGCCTTCACAGATGCCCGCCAGTGCACAACCCTTGAAGTACTTGCTCGGATGGCTTATTGCAGGTACGAGAGGCGGTCTAACCCGCGCGCGAATAATCGGCGTCTTGAAGGAGACTCCGCAAAACGCGAACCAACTCGCAGGTCTGCTGGGAATGGACTACAGAACGATAAGACACCATCTCAATGTGCTCCAGAAGAACAGAATAATCGCTTCCGCAGGAGAGGGATATGGCACCACATATTTCCTGTCTCCAGCAATGGAGGAAAACTATGTCCTATTCGAGGAGATTGTGAACAAAATCTGGAAAAGACAAAAAAGGGAGGAAAACAAGTGAAACACCGTATGAATAAGTATGTGAAGATCGGGCTGATGCTGGCAGCGTTGGTAGCTGTAGCTTTGCTCTCTGCATTCTTGGCTACCACAATCGAGCCACTGACTCCGCGAGTTCCCCCGCTGGAGCCCCGACCCCTTCCCCCGCCGAACAGAATCCGAGGAGACATAGAGCTATTCTACATAATCAAGACGGTAGTTTCCTCGGTCAATGTTACTCTTCTGATTTTCCTGTTGGCCACATACATCTACATGTATAAGAAGACACAATCAGAGTTCACAGTCGGGCTAGTAATATTCTCACTAATCCTGCTTTTCTACGCTCTTACCTCTAACCCCCTGGTTCATCTGATCTTCGGTTTCAGCGCATTCGGTCTAGGACCATTTGCAATGTTGCCAGACCTGTTCACATCCATGGCACTGGGTGTATTGCTGTATCTTACCCTCAAATACTGAGAGAACACGCGCCTGCTGGGTAAGGGTTATTTTCGGGTTATGCATGTTTAATGTCTGTGCAGGGGTTCCCAAGCTAGGTCAAAGGGGTGAGGTTCAGGACCTCATGGCGAAGGCCTTCGTGGGTTCGAATCCCACCCTCTGCACCATTTTCAGGTGTCTGCAGGTGTCTCCTCAAAGCAGTGACTCAAGAAGAGAGAGTATTCGTGTCAAAACCTGGGAAGCGTTCAAGAAACTGGCTCTGGAGAAGAAGCCGAAGAGCATCGTCTACGTCATTTCGCAGAGCATTCCCGCCCGCAACCTGACAAGCCTCCAACTCATTATGCACACCAAAGACGCCCAGTACCTCTTCACCGACTTCGCAAAAGGCGACAAACTACGACAGACAAGCATCCCCATACGCAGCGACGCCAAAGGCAACAGGTTCCTCGAAGACAGCGACGTGAAAGACTTCCTGAAAACACAGTTGAAGAGGGAAGACCTGAGGATATTCTCCTACTGGACAACCTAGCTCCCGAAGCGTAATGCCGAATCAACAGCAACCAATAAATCGATACACAGCAAATATCAGCTTCACAGCGAAAGCAAGTTACAGAACGTGGGACCCAAATGCTTGTAACGAACAAGAAGATAATGTCAGCCGCTACAGCGCAGAAATGCGCCGTCGCGCGCGCCCGACAAGATGCGGCTATTCGGAAGCTCTGGCAAGGCACCATAATAAAGGAGTGAGCGAGGTTGAAGGTTGCTGTATTAAGCGGCGGAGGAGACGCTCCCGGGATAAACGCAGTGATACGGGCAATAGTAAGGAAAGCAATCGATGGGTACGGCTACGAGACCGTCGGAGTGAAGGACGGTTGGCGGGGACTAGTCGAAGCAGAGTTTATCCCACTCGACCTGGAAACGACTTCTGGTATACTCCCCCGCGGTGGATCCATCCTGGGAACCTCTAGGACCAACCCATTCAAGAGTGAAGACGGGCCACAGCGAATTCTGGAAAATATCAAGAAACACAAGATAAGCGCGGTCGTCGCCATCGGGGGCGACGACACCCTCAGCGTAGCCGGAAAGCTCTACGGGATGGGGCTAAAATGCGTCGCCGTCCCCAAGACGATAGACAACGACTTGGCTGGCACCGACTACACCTTCGGCTTCCAAACAGCGGTCTCCATCGCCTGCGAAGCCCTCGACAAACTCCACACCACAGCCGAAGCCCACCACCGAGTAATAATCCTCGAGGTGATGGGCAGGTACACTGGCTGGATTGCCCTCTGGGCAGGCTTAGCAGGGGGAGCAGACGCCATCCTCATCCCCGAGAAGCCCTTCAACGTCGGAGAGGTCTGCAGAATAATCAGGAAGAGGCAGAAACGCGGCAGAAACTTCAGCCTGATCGTCGTCGCCGAAGGCGCCAAGCCCAAGGGTGGCGAAGAGATAGTCTACAGTAGCCGCGTGGACGAGTTCGGGCATGCTCAACTAGGCGGCATAGGCTACTACTTGGGGAAGGAGATCGAGAAGCAGTGCGGCGACATCGAAACCCGCGTCGTCGTGCTTGGGCACCTCCAACGTGGGGGTTCTCCGATAGCCTTTGACAGAGTCATAGCCACCCGATACGGACTCGCCGCAGTGGAATTAGTCCGCAAGGGCAAGTTTGGGCACATGGTTGCCCTTAGAGGAAACGACTTCGTCTCCGTGCCCCTAAAAGGCGTAATAGGTAAACGCAAGACCGTGGACTCGAGGCTTTATGAAGTGGCAAAGGTGTTCTTCGGCTAGAGTCCGCTGAAGTCCCCTTCCAGCTATTTGGCTGACTTCAGCTTCCCATCCCGCAGGAAAATGGTCTTCTGTGCAGATTCGGCGATCTCGGCGTTGTGAGTGGTCAATATGAAAGTCTGCTTCTGCCTTTCGTTCAACTCCTTAATCAGTTTAACGATGTTCAATGCGTTCTCCTTATCCAAGTTGCCAGTGGGCTCGTCCATTAGGACTATCGCTGGCTCGTTGACCAAGGCACGGGATATGGCAACTCTTTGCTGTTCGCCAGCGCTGAGTTCCGAGGGCTTGCTACTCAGTTTATGAACTAAACCAACGGTTTCCAGAATCCTCCGCGCCCTTTTCTCACGTGACTTCCTCGGGACTCTGGCAAAGATCATCGGAAGCTCCACGTTTTTTAGAGCTGACATGTTGGGTATCAAGTTGTAGAATTGGAAAACGATGCCTATTCTCCGGCATCTTATTGCAGAGAGTCTCTTCTCATTCATCCTCGTCGTGTTTATGTCTTCTATCCAGACTTCGCCAGATGATGGTGTGTCGAGGCCGCCTAGGATGTTAAGCAGCGTGGTCTTGCCTGCTCCTGAGGGACCTTGAATCGCTATGAAATCTCCCCTTTCAACCTCGAGGTCCAAGTTCCGGAGAACCTGAACAACGATTTTTCCCGTAGTGTACGTTTTGGACAGGTTTGCCGTTCTGACCATCAAGGCCTTAGCCAAACCTCAGCACCTCTTGTGGGCGTACTCTGACAGCTCTCCAAACTGGGTATAGCGTGGCGAGGACGGAAATCGCGACAGAGAAGGCGAGTCCTTGAAGGAAGACTTCTGCAAGGATCGGGATGTCGAACGACGTGGTGGAGGTGATGAACAGGGGCAACCCCTGATAAAGAAGCATCAGTGAAACGAAGCAGCCTACGAGTCCCCCAAGCACGCCCAACGCCGCTGACTCGAACAGAATCAACCTCATCACATCTATTCCCCGAGCGCCGATAGCCTTGAGTATCCCTATCTCCCGAGTTCGTTCGAAGAGACTCGTCATCACGACGTTCATTATGCCCAAGAAGCACGCGACGCCGGCTATTGTGAAGAGCGTGAGAGAGATCCAAGTTATCGAGTCTATTAGGGGCGTGAGTCTTCCCGTGGCTTCCTGGCTTTCGTAGACACCTACGTTCGAAGGAACCCTTTTTCGAACCTCGCTGATCACATAGTCGCTCTTGCCGGGGTCTGACAGTATGATTGTTATAACGGAGGCGCGTCCCTCTAGGGTGAAGATGCTCTGCGCCATCTCGTAGGGGACGATTACCGCGTTGTCCATCCAAGTTTCTGTTCTATATATGCCCACTATCGGCAGTCCATAACCGTTAACTGTTATGTTGTCGCCTACATGCTTTCCCAAGAACTCTGCGAAGAGAGAACCTACTGCGGCTGAACTCTCGTTGCTGCTTATCATGCTTCCCTCAACCATCGTGTACGTGTAGAGAAGAGGTACGCTTGAAGGGGCTACTCCGACTGTGAGTTTCAGATCTTCCGTCTCTATGCGGGAGACTCCCGTGACTTGCGGAACCACTTTCTTCACGAAGCTTATGTTTTCAGCCATTTCAATGTAGTTTTCAGGGATAGAGCTGAAGAACGGGACCAAGGCATTCTCGTCCCACACCATTATCTCTCCTCCCAGGTCTGTTATGCTGTCTGATAGACTCTTTTGCAGGGTGGCTGTCAAGGAGGAGACCATGATGAAGATGAGGACGAAGATAGCCAGCCCGGTCACTGTTAGGGCGTTGCGTAGGGCTCGACGCCTGATGTTCTGCAGAGCCATTTTCAGCATGTCAAACAATTTGCAGTCACCTCAGATGTAAGGCGGCTATTTGGCGTAAAGCTTTTCGCCCCCCAATATTCTTATTCATGCTGCCTTTCTTCTGTTCCCGGAGCCTATGTATGCGCATTGATGTTTATACTAGAATAGACTTGCAGGAAAACCTATTAAATCGCTGCTCCCATATTATAGATGCCAAAATAATCATATTACATGCAAGTGGGATAGGGGAGGAAAGAAGTGAAAGGTATCAAACGTGAGTTTTTAGCATCATTACTAGTTATTCTAATCGCTACCGCAACCGTACCAGCAATCGGAACCCAAGCCAACTTCGTGAAAGCAGGCTCTAACGGGGCTAGCCTCACAGGTAAACTCTCCACTGACGAAGGCGTTGACTCTGACAGTAACGGCTTGTTCGACTACTTGGATGTCGAGGTGGAAGTCAACGTCGTCGAGGCTGGGAGCTATCGAATATGCGTATCTGGGTTCATCGGCTCCAACTCGAACTACATATCTGTTTACAGTGAAAAGACCCCATACCTCAACGTTGGCCTGAGCGCGGTCACGCTGTCGCTGCAGGGAACAACAATCTACTTGTCAGGCGTCAACCCAGTCAACGTTTCCAGCATCTACCTATACGACGGAAGCTGGGACGGTACATGGCTTAACAGCGCATATAACGTTCCCCTTTCGCACGAGTATTCGTATACCGAGTTTGAGCTTCCGCCAGCTGTGTTCACTGACCGAGTTTTCGACGAAGGCGTTGACACAGACAGTGATGGCCTCTTCAACGTTCTTCAAGTGGGTGTTCAGGTTAACGCCACCGAAGCCGGCACCTACAACATCTGCATAAACGACTTGGAAGACGGCAACTACAGCCGCATACCCGCCAGTGGTTCAACGTACGCGTCCCTTGGAGTGGGAGTGCATTTGGTGAACTTCTCCCTAGACGGTCGGAGCATCCGAGCTTCCGGCATAAACCCCGCGTACGTTAGTGGCATATGGCTGTACTTCTACGGCAACTACTCTTACTCAGACTCTGCAAACCATGTCCCCCTCCAAAAGACATACTCTTACCTAGACTTTGATCCTCCTGAAGCCGTTTTGACGGGTAACATCCTCGACTCTGGCGTTGACAGAGACGGTGATAGCAAGTTTAACTACCTGCAAGTCGGTGTAGAAATCAACGTGACGGAACCCGTGAGCTGCAGCCTTAATGTCTATGGTCTACTAGGCCCTCCCTTAAACAGCTCATCCAACTACATCAGCGTATCCGGCTACGCCTCGGGACATCTCGATGCTGGCCTTCACATGCTCAACGTCTCCCTAGACGGTCTTTACATATACCTCTCAAAAATAAACCCCATCACCGTCTCTTCCATTCAACTCGACATTAATGGATCCTCAAGCTACCTGAATAGTGTCCCTCTGATCAACGAATATGAGTACGCAGATTTTGATGCTCCGGGAGCTAATCTGACGGGTAGCCTTGTTGACTATGGCGTTGATACCGACGGCGACGGCAAGTATAACTATCTCCAAGTCGGAATCGAAATCAACGTCACAGATGAAGCCTACTATTCAGTTGGCACTTCCCAACTGCTCGACATCTACAATAGCTCCATCAGCGTTTCCGATTCTGAGTACTACGTGCACTTGCTCCCCGGAGTCAATTGGGTGTACCTGCAATTCGACGGCTTGCAGATTCGCCTATCTGGCCTCAGCCCAAGATACATCGGTCACACGTGGCTGAACCAAGACTACCTCAACATCGGCAGCATTGACAACGTACCGCTTAGCCAGGAATACTCCAACGACGCTTTTGAGGTTCCAGACGCAGTGTTCACTGGCGAAGTCAACGATCTAGGGGTAGACACTGACGGCGACGGATGGTTCAACCAACTGATAGTGGAAGTCGAAGTCAACGTCTCAAAAGCAGACCAATACACCATCTATATCCCAAGCCTTCTAGATCCCAGCCTATACTACATATATGTCTCTGGCTACCAGTACACGTACCTCGACGTCGGAGCTCACTTGGTAAATGTCTCACTGTACGGCTTAGGAATCCGCCTATCAGAACGCAACCCGAGTTACATCAGCCAGATATTTCTACAGAACAATGAAGGAACCTGTGACACTCTCAACCAAGTGCCCCTCAGCCGGGAATACGCTTGCGACGAGTTTGAACCCCCAGGAGCCGTCTTAACAGGTGGGATTTCCGACAACGGCATAGACACCGACGCTGACGGGACATATGACTACCTGCGAATCGGCGTAGAGGTCAACGTCACTGACCCCGGAACATACCAAGTCTCAATCAACGACCTGCTGGACTCTAGCTTCAACTACATAGATGTCGACACCTCTAACATCACGTTTCTAGAGGCGGGAACACACAACGTTTACCTCTACCTAGACGGCACTAGAATATACCTCTCAGGTCTCAACCCCCGATTTGTCGACTACATATACCTGTCTGATATGGGATATGGATTCTCCGAACAGCTGACCCACGTTCCACTTGGTGTGGAGTACTCCTACAGGGATTTTGACCCGCCTTCAGCTTCGTTGACTGGGACAATTTACGACCGCGGCGTTGACAGTGATGGCGACGGAGCCTTCAACTACCTCGACATCGGCGTCGAGCTCAACGTCACCAAAGCAGGGGTGTACCGTGTAGGCGTCGACGGTCTTCTAGACTCAAGCCTAAACTATGTAGGAGTAAATGGTTACCAAGAGGGGGTCTTCGAAGTCGGAGTGCAGGTTCTCAACGTCTCCATGCACGGTCCAAGCATCTATCAGTCCCACCTTAACCCAAAGTATGTTGACCGCATATCACTGTACGCCGACTACTACGACTTCCTTGAAGACTTTCCTCTTTCAAGAGAATACTCCTACAAGGAATTCGATTTCCCCGCAGTCTTGACCGGCATTGTATCTGATAAAGGCGTGGACATGGACGGCGATAGTTACTTCGACTACTTGGAAATTGGAGTCCAAATAAACGTCTCAGACGCAGGCACTTACGTGCTACAAGTCTCCGGTCTCTCTGATTCTTATTCCAACTACATCAACGTCTACGATTACAGGACAATCTACCTCGACAAAGAAATTCACACAACAAACCTCTACTTGTACGGTCCCCAAATCCACGTCTCTCAGCTCGACCCCGCGGAAATCTCTGGGATCTACCTAGCCCCGAGAGAGTCCAGTTACTACCAATACTCTGACACTCTGTATCACGTCTCCCTGTCAAGGGAATACTCTCACGACGAGTTCGACGCGCCTCTCATAGACGTCGAGGCTGAACTTGTAGTGTACCCTGACGGCAGAGTGGCAGTGGAAGGCGCCCTGAAATACACTAACATGCTTCCACAAAACTGGCCTCGATACTTTGACGGCGAGGGCTACCTCAACATCACCGGAGACGACGCATCTTCGCAAGCATCAGCGGGGATGAGGGTTAACCTTCCACCTGAAGCGGACTCTGAGTTTCCGTTCAACGCGACGACTCTCGAGATGCTTGGAGACTACTCGAACGGCATGCTCGATTTCGGGATCAACTCCACGGTGATTCTGCCCCCCATCCTGAGCACCATCTACCCCTACAACTCCACAGGGGGCAAGATAACAGCAACCTACTCTGGCGGGTTACTAAACATCGAGGCTGAGGGCAACACAACGTTCCCCAGCCTAGCTTCGAAGCAGTTTCCGCTCAACGCCACAGACGTCACGGTCGTCGGCACATATTCCTCGAACACGTTGAGTGGCACGATAACCTTCAGCATATTAGACGACTTCACATTCGACGACGTGAGCCTTGACTTCGAGGGAGACCAGAACGACTTTTCTCTGAACGGAACCGTACACTTGGTCTTCAACGTGCCATTCGGCGGCTTCATAATACACAACGAAACTGAACTAGTCCAACTGATCGACCAACTCAAAAGCAATGTGCCGGGCGAGGGAGGCGTCGTCTGGAACATGACGGATGGGCTTCTTAACGTCACTGCCCTCGACATCGACTACACACTAAACGGTGTGGGCGCCAGCGTCATGTTCAGAATATCCGTCCACGGCGACTTCGTCCACGCCCTAGCCTACCTCCTGTCTGGCGGAAGAAACGAGATGCTACTCTACCCAGTGTTGAGCGAGGCTTACGAATGCGTGCAGGGAGGCTCCTTCGACGTCCGCTACTCCCACGACACCTTGGAAGCCTCGGTGAAGTTAACGTTATCTTACGATTTGAAGCGCCTCGTAGACTACGTCTTCACCGCAACAGAGGAGACCGAAGTCTACGTTGTGGTCTCTGGCACCATGTACCCTACACTGCAAGTCGGCGACCTGATCTATACAGAGCCAGTGAACGCCAGCGACATCATCGTCGATTCCCAGAACGGAGACATAATACTCTTCCAACACCCGTCCAGTTCAGGGGTCTTTGTGGCACACAGAGCCATAGGCAAGACGCTCGTTAACGACACGCTGTATTTCCAGACTAAAGGAGACGGCAACTATTCCCCCGACTACTGGAGTGGACCTGGTACTCTGGACGGCATGGCGTCAAGCGAACTCGTCTTGGGGAGGGTCTTCCGCCGCGTCCCAATAGTAGGATACCTAATTTACGCCCCCCTCTACTACTTCGGCTACCCCCGCTTCAACCTACAATACTTTGGTCTCCAGTCCACTTTAGGAGGAACAACCTCACCACTTTGGCTCTTCAAGGACACTTTCTCCTCAGTGCAAGAGCTGTCCGTCCAAATATCCTACAACTGCTCGAGCAGTCAACTCGACTTCAGCCTAGCCTCAGTTCACGAACTGAAAACCCTCATAGAAAACATAACCCAAAAGCTGCCTGCCACCTTGCCGCCTGAAACACCCCAAGAAGTCAGAGACTTCATAGAGTCGCTCTTGAGCATCGCCGCCTCCGCAAGCTCATCCCGAGTCTCGCTTGTTTATGCTGACGGCGAAGCCGAATTCGCGACTTCAGCTGCGATAGAGGGAAACTTGGACGATAAGCTCAACAACATCAAAGACACCTTCTTCAACCTCGTAGGCGCTTCCTACGACCAATACAACCTGACATTGCCCTGGCAACTTGTGTTCCTTAACCAGACCGAAATAGACTTGAACAACTTCCAGCTCAGCGCCAGGCTAGACGAGAACACGTTCGAAGGTAGTATAGAAGGCTTGGTGTTGACGCCTCTGCTAGATGACTCTAACGGCACACACTTCACTCTCGAACGACTCTTCAACCTTACAGCCCCACAATACCCGTGGCAGCCAGAATTCCCAGGAATGTACCAGAACTTGGAAATCACGGTCGTCGGAGGCAGCAACGCCACACACGGAGTTGCCATTTTCAGGAACCCTGCTACGGGGCAAGCGCCTGACGCTACGGCTGACCACCAAATGATATGGCACAACGTGACCTTAAGCAGCCTCAAGAGCCTCATTTTCGTAGTCCGCAAGCTCAGTCAATCTGACCTCGGCTGGATAGTCGGGCAAGTCGTCGACGCCGAATCATCTGCACCCATTGCCGAAGCAGTCGTCACAGTCGAAGGCACGTCAACGACCACCGACGCCTACGGATGGTACATAATCTCAGATGTCGCACCAGAAGATCACACAGTCACTGTTTCAGCCCTGGATTATGCCACAGCCAAGAAGCTGGTGCACCAACAGTCAGGAGTAACCACGACAGCGAGCTTCGAGCTTGAAGAGGGTGGAACAGTCGAGGGAACGGTCACGGATGCCTCGACGGAGCTTCCAATAAGTGGGGCGAACGTTAGCCTCGACGGTTACACGAAAACAACCGACGCTGAAGGACACTACAGCCTCCTAGTGCCAGCCAACAACTACACGATCACCGTCACAGCACTAGGATACCTGAGCGACTCCAAGACAAGGGCAGTCGAAACTCACGCCACAACCACCGTAAACTTTGCACTTCTACCTGCAGGAACCCTCACGATCACTACCTCTCCCGTCTCTGGTGAAGTTTTCGTCAACGGAACCTCTTGGGGATTTGCCCCGCAGAGTAAAGCCGTGAAAGTCGGAACCTACAAAGTCACGTTTGGGCCTGTTGCTGGCTACGAGACATCGACTTGGCAACTTGCCGTCGTCCAGAAAGGCATCGAGACGACGATAAACGGAGTCTATCTACTCATCAACGGCACCCTCACGGTCAACACGTCCCCAATATCGGGTGAAGTGTTCGTCAACGGAGTATTGTGGGGAACATCGCCGCAGAGCCGAGTGGTGCTCGTAGGCAATTACACCGTGAGCTTTGGAGACGTAACCGGCTACCACACTCCGCTCCTGCAGCATACCACTGTGAAGAAGGACTTGACGACAGTCGTGGAAGGCGTCTACGAGCCAATCACTGGAACCATAACCATTGCGACTTCTCCTGTTTCAGGCGAAATCTTCGTCAACGGAGAGAGTTGGGGCTATGCGCCAGGGGGCAGAACGGTGCATGTCGGGACATACACAATCACTTTCGGAGAGGTTAGCCACTGCTATACTCCATCTCCCAAGGTTGTCGAGGTCTACGAAGACGTCGAAACTGGCGTTGAAGGTGTTTACACGCCTCGGGATGACACGGTCATCGAAGTAATAGAAGACCCTGAACTCGTTAACGCTGCGAACCCATTCATTGTTGATGCCTCAGAGAGGGCTGAGACAATGTTGAAGATAACCGGAATCTCCGGCGCCGTCGTCATAACCGTGACCAAGCTGACAGAAGCTCCTGGCGTTAGTCCTCCTCCGGGCACCTGGAAGCTTCTGGGAAGCTATGTGGAAATATCCATGAACGAGACAGACGCTTCTGTGAATGCCACGATTCGCATGTACTACACGCATGGGCAGCTAGCAACATCTGGACTCGATGAAAGTACCTTGACGATCTACTGCTGGGATGATGCGGCTGGCGAATGGGTTGCTGTGGAAAGCCACGTGAGCGTGGATGAAGACTTTGTGTGGGCAGACGTCGACCACCTTAGCTGCTGGACTCTGATGGCGAAGCCTCCAGAATCATGGACCCCGGCAATCGTGGTGATTGCAATCGCAATTATCGTGATAATCACTGCAGCAGTAATCGTGAAGAAGAGGAAGCAATCACCGCCCAAACAATAACCGCAAGCCTAGTTCAGTGCTGGACGAGGGATGTTTCTACCAGTATTCTCCATAGTTCCCAGCAGTTATGACTAGGTCGAATATGTCTATATCTCCATCGTCGTCTATGTCGCAGTTGACGTCATAACGAGGGTCTGGCTTCTTCACACCGTAGACCCCGCTCATGCGAACTAGGTCGAAGATGTCGACGTCTCTATCCCCATCCACATCTCCTGGTAGTGTCACCAGAACTGGACCGTCGAAAACGACGTTGTCAACGGTGTCAGTCTCGCCCGGAACAGCACTCGCTGTGACGTGTATCGTGTAGTTGCCTTTAGCCCAGCCAGCTGTGTTCCAGGTGAAGGTGATGATCGCGGATTCGTTAACAGCTAAGAGTACGCTCTTCGTCTGAATAGGTCCGAGGTTTGCGGTGGCAGTTACGTTCGCTTCTTCGGCATATCTGCCTTGGTTTTCAACAGTCACGGTTATACTCATCTTGTAGCCTAATCCCACCACTCTTTTAGATAACGTGAGCCCTGAGAGGGCTACATCGCGGCGCAAAACAGCAATCGTGGTATTAGCAGTATCCTCTGCACCGTCGTCGTCTGTAACTGTCAGTGTAGCTGTGAAATTGCCTTCCGTCGCGTAAGCGTGTTCCACCGCGACTTCGCTGGCGTTTTCTCCGTCTCCGAACTCCCAGAGATACGACACTATCGCACCGTCAGGATCATAGCTTGCAGAGGCGTTGAACGTGATGGGCATAGTTGGGTAGGCTATGCTGGCTGACACGGTGAGCGAGGCGTGAGGGGGGCGGTTCAGAACGGTTTTGGTGGCTGCTGCTAAGCCAAATGCTCCATCGTCGTCTATGGTTGTCAAGAAAGCTGTGTAGTTGCCGTCGTCGGAATAACTGTGTTCCGAAGTAACGCCCGTGGCGTTCGTTCCATCTCCGAAATCCCAGAAGTAACTGACGATGGCACCGTCCACGTCGTAGCTTCCGCTGGCATCGAAGGCTATCGTTTCCCCAGTTAGAACTGTCTCTGCTGATTCAGTGAAGATTGCCACCGGAGGCTTGTTGGCGTAAACGTAAGCCCACAGCTTCGTGCGCTCGTCGATAACGTTCTGCGTCACAAAGTTCAGTAGAACCTTACTCGAGCCAGAGTGGGGCACTGATACGTCGCCGTCGATTAGCGTCTCGTCGTTGGCAAGTCTCAGGAGTCTCTTCCTTGGCTCCCAGCCCGTGGCATTCCTTATCTCGAGCCACGCGCTCTTGTCCCCCAGAGTCCACCAGTGAACATGGACTTCCTCCATGTGTGGGATCGCCCGTGCAGGGCTGCATCCTATGACAGGCCATGAATATATGGTGCTTCCAAGAATTTCCTCTGTCACGTAGGAAGTAACTAACTCATCCATAACCGTCCAGCTTCCAGTCGCCGATCGGCGAAAGCTGTAGTCGATTCTTTCACCCGTTCTACGGTAGGCGACGTGAACGTTGCCCAACTTGTCGGAAACGGCGCTGAAGGGATAATTGCTAGACATCACGTAAGCCGACGCGTTTTCCAAAGAGCCTAAGGTGCCGTCTTCATTAAGCAGTCTTCCCCTAGGAGGTTCTTCGCTTCCAGCGCTGCAGTAGACAATGTAGATCTTGTTGTCGGGCAGGTCAAGGGCGACGCCTGAGACTAGGTCGGCGTCTGGGTCCGCGTTGATTTGTTTCGGGAATCCGGGTGCAGTATGCCATATTCCATTGTTGTAGTCGCTCTTGACTAACCTGAGCGTCTTGGAATTGGGGTTTGTTCGGTTGCCGAACACGATGCAGGGGTAGCCGTTGTTGTCTGACACGACTGAGCAAGCGTAGAACTTTAGGGAGGTTCCTGCGTCGACTGCGACCTGCTCCGACGCAGCCCACGTTATTGTTCCATCCACGTTCAAATGACCCTTGCGGTAGTACACGTCTTCAGCCAGTTTTTCAGAGTTGTACACGTAGTGTACTGTTCCCATGGAAACGTGAACGTAGAACATGAAGCCGGATTCAGCCTGTCTTATTATCAGCGGCGTGAGCCATATTTGCCCGTCTGCCGTCGATGTATACTTCATGTTTACTCCGTCGCTGAAGAACTTCCAGAACCTCTCAGTCGTGGTGTCGTAGAAGTCCTTTCTACCATAGCTGTGGGAGATGGGCGAGCCAGCTACATCCCCTATCCATTTGAGCAGTTCAGGGTTAAAGCTCTTGACAGGATAAACAAAGAGAACCCCTGTTCTTTCCCAATTGCCGCTAGAGTCGCTTGCCCAGAACCTGTAAGCCAAAACTGAAGCCGTGTCTAGCGGCAGTCTAACACTGTGGTTGCTCCAAGCCTCGGTTCCAGACAACGCTCCGGTCAGGTTTTCTGGAAGCCAACTGCCGCTAGCGTTGTGGTTCAAGGCGTAGCTGCTTAGCCCGTCTGGATCAGTCCACTTCACTGACAGCGTCACCTCTCCCCAGGGTTTGCCGTATTCAGGTGTGCCTGTTTGCAACGGAACTGGACCATTGTAGACTCTCAGGTATGCTCTGCGGACGGCAACGAGATAGAGCCCCGAGTAGAGTGACTTGATTTTGAGCTTTGCATCGTTGACCTTTGTAGGGGTATTGAGGAAGCTGGTCACGTTGACCCCAGTCCATCTGTACTCCAACGTTAGATCAGACGATCCCAAACTCGTTTCGGAAACTCCATTGTTCAGGTAAAGCCCTGCTTCCTCACCCGTCATTACATCACGGGTTCTCCACTCAATCATCAAGAACACGTTCTGCAAGGTTGCGAGGTCAGTGTCTTGAAAATGGAACCATGAGCAGTTACCCGCCGTAAGGGACGTTATGTAACTTGCGGAGTCGTTGTGCAGATAAGGACTAGCGCCCGTGAACAACCAACCAGCACTCTCGGTGTTGTCAAAAAGGTTTACACAGCAGACTGATTGTGTACCATTGTATGTGGGCAGTTGGTCCCTTGCCACGCTGAGCCCGATCGTGGGCAACCCGATCAAGAGCACCGTAAATATCACTGCGAAGGATGTTCTGGACACCTTTCTCCCAGACAATGATTAAGTAAGGAACGCTATTATGCTTTTTGAAAGAATCTTCTATAGCCAAAAACGCTATGTCGAAGCTCTATTCTCTTGGGCAATTCTGTTAGGTAGGCTGCCAATCCTCGACGACGAACAGGAATGCCTCCAAGACTTTCCTCAAAAGCGGAGTACACTTTTCCTCTTTCATGTTTGTATCCCTGAATCTCCTCTTTCCTTCCAACTCAGACAGATTGCAGCCCGTAAGCTGGATGCAGTGGATGGCTCCAAACTCGCCTGCGATGCGGCTGAGAAACTCGTAAACCGGACGCTTGGTGTAGAAGAAGTGCCGGTCAGGGTCGTCCCTTCCATACTTGTAGCTGATCCCCATGACCGCGACGTTTATCGCCCCGCAGATGTTGCCCGTCCTGGCTATCCCGCCTCCATAAGCCGTGGCGGTTCTGGGAGTCACTTCCAACCCGTAGTAGTGACGGAATATCGCCAAATAGACAGACTCAGCGCAGTTCCACCGCTCCACGTTGAAATAGTGCAACGCCTTGCTCACTATCCGCTCTCTTTCCTCGCCGCTCAGCATAAGACTACCATGAGCACTCAGGGGATTTAAGGAGCACGCAGCTCATGCATCAACATTCAATTTATATCTGTCCCCGACATGGTGAAGGACATGGAGACGCAGGCAGACGCAAAGACCTTCAAAAACTATCTTATGTTCTTCACAGGCCAACAAGTTTCCATCCTAGGCTCCTCAATCGCCCAGTTCCTGCTGATATGGTGGATAACCATGGAGACTGGGAGCGCTCTGTACCTGTCGATAGCCGCGTTCGCGGGCTTTGCGCCGATGATAGCTCTAACCCCTTTCGCCGGTGTGTTGGCCGATCGCTGGAACCGGAAAAAGATAATCTTCACAGTCGACCTCTTGCAGGCATTGACAACGACTGCGCTGATTTTCTTGTTCTGGCTAGGTGACGTTTCAGTACTACAAATCCTGCTCTTTCTCGCCCTCAGGGGCGTATATCAAGCCTTCAATGCTCCCACGGTCAATGCCATCGTACCCCTTATGGTGCCCCGAGAGAAACTAAGTCGGGTGAACGGCTTAAACTACCTTCTAACTGGGGCCATGACTCTTATGGGACCGGTTTTGGCTGCCTTATTGTTGGCTTTTTGGAGGATTGAGCAGGTTCTGTGGATAGATCCCGCCACTTTCATCGTCGCCTTGTTGCCCCTCCTGATTATCAAAATACCTTCTGTGCGGGTGGGACAGGAGCGGACGCCGTTCAAGAGAGATTTCTCGGAGGGCTTATCTTTTATCAAGAGCGTTAGAGGGCTAGTGCCCCTTATAACCCTGGCAACGGCTTTGAACTTCCTGCTGGTGCCCTTGGAAACACTGCTTCCGTACTTCGTGGCGTTTGACCATCTTGGAGGCGCCGAAAGCCTGGCATTGATTCTCGCCTCCATGCAGGGGGGAATGCTCGCGGGCGGAGTTATGATGTCAGTGGTGAAGGAGTTCAGAAGGAAAATCGTCGCGAGCTTGGTTTTTATCTACGTAATCTTCGCTGGGTACGCACTTATCGCAGTCACTCCCGTAGGGCTTTTCTGGTTCATGGCTTTAGGCGGGTTGGTCCTAGGGTTTGGCGTTGCCCCTGCTAACGTGTCTGTTCAGACTATACTGCAGACCCGTGTCCCTCTGGAGATGCAGGGGAGAATAGGCTCGGTTACTATGGCTCTGGCTTCAGCTGCAACGCCTCTAGGCATGCTCCTTGCCGGGTCGGTCGTGGGGTTTGCTGGGACAACTAACCTGTTTCTAGCATGCATCGTGGTGGGCGTGTCGCTGTTAACGTTCTCGTGGTTCTTTACGGGAGTCCGACACGTGGAGACGGTGGAGGGAAAAACCCCTCCTGCGGAAGCAACACCCTGAAAGCCCACTTTAGTCTCACGGCCACGTTTTGGGATACTAGCCCCGAAGATTCTCTAGCGCCTTGTCAACATCTCGTAGCCCTAGCTTTCTAAGAGCATCTTTTTTCGGTATCCCCTTCTCGTCCCAGCCAGCCTCTGCGTAGTACTTCCGCTTGGCTTCTTCCACTTCCATTCTCTGGGTCGCCTTGCCCTTGTATGGTCCGGTGGGCAGGGGTTCATAGAATCTTGGTGGGTTGTCATCGTGAACTGCTGGGTTCCACTTCAAGTCTGGTCCGCCCAAGAGCAGCATTGCTCTTTGAAGATGCAGTATACGTAGGGCTTTGGGGTTGCACCATTCTTCGGGGCTCAATCGTATGCCCGTGACTGCTTCGTAGAAGTCGAATTTGACCTGTTTCTTCACTCCGAAGCTGTTGAAGTTGCAGTACACAGCTGAATCGTTGAAGATCTCCCACAGCTCGCTTCCAGGATCAGATAGGGGTAATGCTGCTGTTGAGGTGTGGTCGCCGCCTTGAACCGAGCACGCGTAGGAGATGAAGTGGGGATAGTCTTTGCCGCTTCGGATTCCATGGGCGCCTATACCTATGCCTTTAGACTGGACTGCGTACCGCAATACGTCAACCTTCTTCACCTTCCCTATATGCAGAGCAGCCCTGTACGTTCCCTCTGCTAGCAGATCTCCCACGCCCTCTCGGAAGGCAATCTTCTTGGCCAATTCGGCGAAGGCTTCGACGTCACCCCACTTCGGCTCCACTCCGTCCAAATCCTTTCGGGTCAAGATTCCTCTCTGGAAAAGCTCAGCCGCAAAACCCAGCACGTTTCCCGTCTGTATGCCACATAGACCCAAGTCGTCTATGAGGGCTGTGAGGTAAACGTTTTCTTCAGGAGTAAAGATGCCCAGGTTTGGTCCAAGATAAGCCTGCAGCTCGTAGTCCGGGTTGTCGGTTATGGCCCCCTTGAACCTCCCAGTCTTAACCATGGCAATCTTCAGGCAGCACGTTGGACAGCCAAAGTCAGCCCACATGGGCTTTATCCAAACCTTGTCCTCGAACTTGTCAACACCAAAGCTTCTTTCGTCATGCCACTCATCCTGCCAGTTCCGCACAGGCTCAGAACTCGTCTTCGCGCCCACCTCGTAGCCAGCTGCACCAGTTCCCCACCGCCTCCACAACTCGCTCTCGTAAGCATTCTCGCAGACAACTCTCGTCAGCCTCTGCACCTTCCTCATGTCTACAGCCTCTGGCAATGGACCCGTACCGTTGACGGCTACTGCCTTCAGCCTCTTGGACCCCATGACTGCACCGTAGCCTCCGTAGCCCGCGGCGTGAGTCCACTTGGCCGCCACGACTGCAGTGCGAACCTTGTTCTCCCCAGCTGGACCAATATACAACGTCGCAGGTTCCTTGAACTCGCCGTGTCTGGGAAAGCGTTGTTTAAGTGTTTCTCTGCATTCCCTTGTGAGAATCCTAACAGTCTCCTTTGCATCCTTGCCCCAAACGTGGCGGGCGTCTCTGACTTCGACCTCAGAATCCTTGATGAAAAGGTAGGAAGGCCTTTCTGCTTCTCCCGTCACGATCACGCCGTCGTAACCAGCGCATCGCAGTTCGACCCCAAACTCTCCTCCGACTGTGGAGCCTACCACGCCGTTGCTCTGCGGAGATTTTCCTGAAACGCAGATTCTGCCTCCTGGGAAGTACCCGGTCAACGGGCCTGTCAGGAACAGGAGTATATTTTCGGGTCCAAGCGGGTCCACGGTTTCCCACTTGGCTCCCAGACGATCCCAGAGTATTCTTGCGGCCAGCCCTCTCCCGCCGACGTAATTCCTGATGATGTTCTCGTTTAGCGGTGCTTTCTCGACTTTCTGCGTTGTGAGATCGACTTGGATAAGCTTACCCGCGTAGCCCCCTATCACATAAAGTCCTCCGCCTTCTCGCCGTACATCTTAGTCGCCAGGGAGTGTGTCGTCTCTTCAGGCGTGCGTGCGAAGAGCTTGTAAGCGCGGTTTGTCCTACGCACCTTCTTCAGCACGTTCCAGCCGCCTTCCTGACAGACTCTCACACACTTAGGATCTCCCTTGCAGAGGTCGCAGATCAGTATGTGGTTCTTGGCTGGGTGCATGTGGGGTATTCTGCCTGGACAGGCATCAATGCATTTTCCGCACGCCACACACTTGTCGGCTTTGACAAGCACTGCACTGGTTTTCCGGCTGATCGAGAGAGCCTTGGTCGGGCATGCTTGCACGCACGGATAGTCCTCGCATTGGGCACAGAGATGTGGGAACTCGACGCCTGGGACGAGCATGAAAACCCTTACCCTGGACGCTTCTGGCCATACGCGCTTTTCGTGGAAAAGGGAGCATGCGATTTCGCATTTTCGGCAGCCAGTGCACTTTGTAGGGTTTCTGGCTATCCAAATTGGCTCTGCAGGTTCTTTCTTCTGGGTCACACTGGCCCACTCACAGAACTTTGAGAATTGTTTGTAGCTTCGACAATGATTTAAACGTGGTGCTTTCCGTGTTGGATTTTGCGGAAATCGCCAAGAGGTTGGGAAGAAAAGCAGTTTCTATCAAGGTTTTTATGGTTGACCTTGAGTACCTACTGGTGAAAGACCATGCGATACAGGCGTTTTGGAGAACTGGATTGGCAGGCGTCAGCTTTAGGATTCGGAGCAATGAGGCTCCCTATACTAGACGAAGACTTCGGAAAGATCAACGAACCAGAAGCCACCAAAATGATAAGATATGCCATAGATCACGGCGTCAACTACATTGACACAGCATATCCTTACCACCTTGGCACCTGCGAAGCCTTCCTAAGCAGGGCGCTGCAAGGCGGTTATCGCCAGAAGGTCAGAATCGCCACAAAAATGCCTGCGTGGTTGATACATTCTCAAGAGGATATGGACAAATACCTGGAAGAACAGCTCTGCAGGCTCAAGACGGACAAAATCGATTTCTACCTACTTCACGGAATGAACAAGGAACGATGGCGAAACTTGACAGGGCTTGAGGTGTTCAAATGGGCTGAAGAGAAGATAGCCGAAGGAAAGTTCGGTCACTTGGGGTTCAGTTTTCATGATGAATATTCCGTGTTCAAGAAGATGATAGATTCCTATGACAAATGGGCACTTTGCCAAGTCCTGTACAACTACATGGATGCGAAATACCAAGCGGGAACGAGGGGGATCAGGTATGCCGCTTCGAAAGGGTTGGCCGTGGTTGTGATGGAGCCGATTGCAGGAGGAAGATTGGCCCTAAAGTCGCACAAAGCGATTGAGGCGATCTGGAACGAGGCTCACGTGAAGAGGACCCCTGCGGAATGGGCTTTGCTCTGGACTTGGAACAACCCTGATGTGACTGTGGTTCTGAGTGGAATGAGCAATATCCGCCAGGTCAAGGAGAACGTCATCACTGCCAAAGAAGCTGACCCAAGGATTCTGTCCCGTAAGGAACTTAGCCTTTTCAGCCAAGTCGCCAAGGAATACAAGAAACACGGTTTCATCCAGTGCACAGAATGCCGATACTGCCAACCATGCCCTAACGGTGTGGATATACCTGGAATAGTCGCATTGTTCAACGAGTTCTACATGAAGAACAGAGACAGCAGTGTCAAGGCTAAGTACCGAAAGCAGATCACTTCATCGAACAATGCGAGAAGATGCGCCAGATGTGGCAAATGTGAAGAGCTCTGCCCTCAACATCTACCCATCAAGGACACTATGAACCGAGCCGCCTTCATATTTGAACAAGATGCTTAGCATGCACCGACTGCAGAAATACGTTCGGACTTTATCGCTTCGGCGCGCGCATTGCGGATTTAAAGCTTAAGAGTCTATGCATCTTCAGGAAATTTGAGGAAAGGAACCGAGGTATTTTTCCGTGTATGGAAAGCGAAGAATGGCGGCTCTTGTAGCAGCATTACTTCTGGCGACTGCTGGATTTTCTCTATTGAACATATTCAGGGATTTGGTATTGGTGAGGTATAGTGTTCTTTTGGAAATACCTATCACAACCAGAATCAGGATTGATCTCTACGGGGCCATTGTTCCGATGGTGTTTTCAACATGTATCGCTTTCTATTTAATCCATTATAGAGAGGTTTCCTCTAGACGGTACCTCTCGTATTTTCTGTTTTCGATCTGCATCGCCACGATCCTTGCGACTCCGAGTTCTGCTGGAATTGGGTTTTATTACGTTTTCCTAGCACTTTCAATTGGGGTTCTGGTTACTTCAATCACGTTCTACGGAAGAGGCATTGCAAAGCTTCTAGTATGTCGTGACTTGGAAAGATCAGAGTTCACAAGAAGGAACTATGTTAACGCTTTGTTGATGGCCTTCAGCTATGCATCTCTGTCTGTTTTGGTTATCGATTTTGCGCATGCTCTTTTTAATGCTTTTTCTTCAATCACTACATGTGTCGGGGGAATGGGGCTAGCTGACGCAATAGTTCTTTCCGGTTTATCTGCTTCGCTTGGAGTGACATTTGTGTCCCTATGCGCCGCGCTGATCTATGAAGACATAAGCCATAGGTGATTGCCGAAACCTCAAATATGTCTGTCCGATTCAGACTATGGCTTCCGTGACTCCAAAAAGGCAGGTGCTCTCAACGTTATGCAACCTTCTAGAAGTCCATCGTTTTGACAGAACTCAGTGAGCCAGGGGTCAAAGTAGAGTAGTGAACAGATGACATTGTTATGGTATTGGCCAAATTAACCAGGTAACAAGGAACAACCACTATCATGGTCACACATGACAGCCAAGTCGCTTCCCGTGCAGATTGAATGCTGTCTCTCAGTGATGGAAGATTACTGACAAAGGAGAGGCGAGGAACACACCATGTGAAGGACGGACTTGGATGCCCCAACTGCGGCAAGGCGATCCAGCCAAATTACGAGTACTGTCCCAGTTGCGGCAAAGAAATATGACCAGAACACGAGCGCGCATATACCAGAGAGAGGCGTGGATACTAGAATGTTTCGTGGGCTCGCAGGTATTCTGTGAACGAGAGTCCTTCACTCTTGGGGTATTGTCTGAGCGTGTCTCCTGTCTTTTCATGCAGGCTTTTCATTATCTGGATTTCGAGGAGTCTGGCTCCTTCTCCGAATATTTTCTCGATTGCGAAGGTGAACTCGTCTATCTTGTCGGGGATTTCGTGTTTCCTTATGCTGAAAGATTCCTGGAGGTGGTAGTATATTGCCTGCTTCGGCGTTTCTCCCAGTGTGGACAGACTTTCTTCTACGGCTTCTAGCAGGAGCTTCCCAAAACTGCATCCTTGCTGAGTTACTTCTCCTATAATGGGTTCGATCATCATTTGTGTCCCCTGTGATTGTAATTGGGGCTGGTTGCCCACAGATTTTTGTTTCATATCAATTTCACCTTTTAGTGTAGTTTTGTTGTACTGTTTTCACGATGTACACACATACATATCATATCGCACTACTTAATATATGCGTTCACTCGTCCACCGTTATATTCCCAAACCCGATATATGTATTCTAGCGGACATACTCCAAATGCATATTTGCCATACATTTGCGGGATACGGATATTAGACTGAACGGGGAAGTTGTCCTGGAAACCAATATGCCCGCCAGAGTCAAAAGGTTGACAAAGTCTAACAGAGAAGGCGTACTAGAGATATCGCGACACATCTGGGAAGGGCATGATTATCTCCCCTCCGTGATTGATGAGTGGCTGAAAGACTCTGGTTCTTACACCTACGGGGTCGACGTGGACGGGCAATTGGTCGCTGTAGCCAACCTTAGGTTTGCCAACGGTGGTCGAACGGGCTGGATGGAAGGGTTGCGGGTGCATCCTGGTTTTAGGGGAAAGGGGTACGCTGACGCACTCACTCGGAAGCTTATTGAGAAAGCCAGAGAACTTAAAATGAAGCGACTTCGGTACACGACTTCGACTGAGAATGAGGCGTCGCTGAAGCTTGCCGAGAAATACGGGTTTGCCAGAGTCTTCGTGATGCGCGTTTTCTGGCGTCCGACCCCTAAGGCCGCGCTCTCAGCGGCTGCTCACGACTCTACACGAGCGTCCAGCCCCACCGAAATCTACACGTTGCTGCTAGCCCACCCACAGCTCATTCCCCAGAAAATCTTGGTCTACGATTGGAAGGCTCTTGACTGCACGCTTGAAGGTCTCGAGACTATCGGAAAAAGCCACGAGTTCTACGTTTCTCATGAAAAAGAAGAAGTGGACTCGTTGTCCTACGGCACTCTTAGGCGTCGCGGAGAGACACTGCTCTGGGTCTTCACAATACACGCAACCAACACAGGAGGTTTTCTCTCTCATCTCTACCGCAACATGGCTGTAGCTTCGGAGCGGGGATGCAACGCGATAATGGGCACGTGCGACCTCAGGTTTAAAGAGGCCTTTCGAGAGGTTGACTGGGGCTCCGAAGAATGGGGTACAAACCTGGTCCTGCTGGAAAGAGCGCTATAAGAGATTGCTGGGTGCTGGATCATGACAGAATGGAGCACATGCTACACTTGAGCCTCTACCCCTTCACTGCAAATCGCAGATCAGGCCGATGCGCCCGCGGACGACCCCTACGTCTGTCATAGGCTCTCTTAGACTATCACGGTCTTAAGCTCGCTGAAGAAGTAGTCCTTATCCCCTTTTTCCTTGATCTGTTCGCCAGCTTCTCTCGCCAGCTTGAGGAATCTTGCACATTCTTCCTTTTGCCCAGCAGTCGCGTGTGCTCTCGCCATTGCTTCATAGGCAAACGCGATGTCCCAGTCTCCGATGTTGTTAAATTGGCAGATCCCCAAGCATGTTTGGGCATGGTAGAGTGCCTGTTGAGGGCGGCTCAGAACCGAGTACACTCTGGAGATCTGCCACTCACCCCTCTCGAACTCTAACGGCGTACCGATTTCTCCCCAATGAAAGCGGGAGGCGTGAGCGGCATGAACCATTTTGTCATCTTCTTCCTTTGTTCTGTCTTTCTTGTCTATAAGACTCCAAACGAGGTTAAACAGGCCAACTGCGAACTTCTTGTGAGCTTCCTTCTCCGAGTATTTCTTTTCTTCCGCCAATTTAGTACCTATCTCAATTCAGCTATGTATAACGCGTTTATATTCATTTTCGAAGAAAGACGGGCATCAAGCGAAGTGGACGGGGCGGGATTTGAACCCGCGGCCTCCACGATGCCAACGTGGCGATCA
>CAYGVX010000013.1:33338-36348 GCA_964353725.1 uncultured Candidatus Bathyarchaeia archaeon | reverse complement strand
GCCTTGGCGGCTGCTGGGTCGTACTCATACGGGTAGTATGGGTAAGACATTGACTCGTTAGCCCAACCGTAATAGGGCGCAGCGATCATCTGGTCGATTCTCACTGCCTTGTTGTTGTGAAGTGTGCCCACATAGTAGTCTTTGTCGGATAGGAAAGCAATGGCTTTCCGCAACTCAGAGTAGTTCATGGGTGATCTGATGCCTGGATAGGTGGTGATCGTGTAGTTGTTGTTGAGGTCAAACTCATAGTAGCCTGAGTCGGGAACGTTGACAGTGACTATGTTGGGGTTGGTGAAAGCGTTGTCAGCTTGAGCGGACGTGAGGTCGTACAAGATGAAGTCGATCTCGCCCGCTGTGAGTGCAGTGTAGGCGGCTTCTTGAGTGGCATAGTAGTAAATTGCCATGTCGTCCTCTCTGGTGCCTTTTACAGCTGCTCCGGAAGGAATTGCTGCCATCATCAGTAGGATCGAAGCGAATAGAATAGCAACAGAAACTCTACTTATCTTCATTTTTTCCTGTTCTCCTTTCTTTTTCAGCAATATGCACATAAGTCTCTTCCCAATAAAAAGGTTTCTGGAACATTCTTCTATGGAGAAACCATGGAGAGAGCACGTGTAGACACCATCAAGCAGCAGATGTAAACGATACTGCCCGATTTATCGTCAAAGTAACCTCTGCGAAACAGGGAATTATGGCTTACGAGGCTTCAAGAAGAAAACATATTTACCAGTCATGTATCATAGTTGTCCACACACAGATCATGGAGATGTTAGGCTTGTTTGCCTACGCAGGACGAATATTGCGCGTTAACCTCTCAACCGGAAAAACTGAAACAGAAACGCTGAAGGAAGAACTCGCAAGGCAGTACATCGGAGGCATAGGACTCGGCATCCGCCTGCTCATGGACAACTCGAAACCAGGCACCGAGCCTTTCAGCCCTGACAACCCCCTAATCTTCGTCACAGGACCACTCAGCGGCACCATGGGACCAACAGCCGGAAACGGCTACGCCGTAGTCTCAAAGTCACCTGCAACTGGCGGAGTAGCAGAGTCCAAGGCCCACGGCTTCTTCGGGCCAGAACTGAAACGCGCCGGATACGACGCAGTCATATTCACAGGAAAATCCGAGAAACTCGTCTACGCGTGGATCGACGACGACTCAGTCCACCTACTGGATGCTCAGCATCTTAAAGGAAAATCGCCCTACGAAACAGACATGGCGATAAGGGAAGAACTGGGCGACTACTACATCCGCGTCTCGGCAATCGGCGAAGCAGGAGAGAAACTTGCCCGTTTCGCGTCCATAATAAACGACGAGTTCAGAGCCATCGGAAGAACAGGCATGGGAGCAGTCATGGGCTCAAAAAACCTCAAAGCCGTAGCCGTCCGCGGGACAAAAGACGTGAACGTTGCAAACCTTGAAGGCTTCAAAGAGTTCGTGAAGATGATACATGAACGCATGAAAGGTCCGGCTACAAGAAAGTACAGAACGCTGGGAACACCTGAGAATGTGCTGGTACTCAACGCCCTTGCAGCCCTGCCCACACGCAACTTCGCCCAGGCCACCTTTGAAGGCGCAGAAAAAGTAAGCGGAGAATACTTGAACGAGCATTTTGTCAAGAAAATAATAGGATGCGCAACATGCGCCATGCGTTGCGACCACATTGCAGTGGTCCCAGAAGGCCCCTACAAAGGCTCCACCTCAAGGATGGAATTCGAATGCTTGTGGGCTCTTGGACCAAACTGCGGAGTCGACCGTCTAGACGCCATCATCGAAGCAATGCGCCTGTGCAACCATTACGGCATCGACGGCATCTCTACAGGAGTCACTATCGGCTTTGCCATGGACCTTTACGAAAACGGAGTAATCACGAAAGAGAACACGGAGGGCTTGGATCTCAAATTCGGAAACCCCGAGGCGCTGATTGAGATGGTGAAGAGGATAGGCACACGGCAAGGGTGGCTAGGAAACGTGCTCGCAGAAGGAACGATGAGAGCGGCTGAGAAAATCGGCAAGGGCGCTGAGAAGTATGCAAACCACATCAAAGGCTTGGAGCTGCCAGGCTACGACCTACGAGGATTGAAGACTGCTGCCCTAGGGTTTGCAGTCTCCTTCCGAGGGGCGTGCCACCTAAGATCAGGCGCCTACGCACCCGACGTCAAGGGAAAAGTGAACCGCTTCATCATCGAGAAAGGAAGGGGGAAGATAATCATGGCGGAAGAGGATGTCTACAACGTTATAGACTCTCTCATACTCTGCAAGTTCTCAAGGGGAACATATTATGATGGCCTAGAGGACATGGCGAAGTACTACACTCTAGCGACGGGTATAGAAGTGACTGCCGAGGATTTGAGGAGAGCAGGCGAGAGAATAAACAACATAGCTAGGTTGTTCAACGTACGAGAAGGCGTCGGAACCAGAGAGTTTGACACTCTGCCGCCCAAGATTATGACGGTACCCATACCTGACGAGGGAGTCGCCAAAGGAGCCGTCGTAAACAAAGAAGAGTTTGAAGTAGGACTGGACGACTACTACGAAGTGCGGGGATGGACTAAGAACGGCGTCCCCACAGCAGCCAAACTCAGCGAACTGGGCTTGGAGGAATACACTAACATGGCTGATAAGAAAGGAGAGGAATAGCATGGCGAAGCTGCACGAAAGAAAATTCGTCTCGGCAGACCCCGAGAAATGCGTTGGATGCACCGTCTGCGAATACGCCTGCTCAATGGTGAAGGAAAAAACCTACAACCCGACGAAAGCCCGAATCCGCGCCATACGACTAGGCCCCCTTATAAACCTAGCAGTCGCATGCAGACTCTGCGAAAACCCAGCGTGCGCTGCAGCATGCCCACGAGACGCGCTGACCCAAGAAGAAAACACTGGAATAATAATGGTCGACGAAGACAAATGCAACGGATGCGGATGGTGCATCGAAGCCTGCGATTACGGCGCAATCATGCTGCACCCTGAGAAAAAAGTAGTTTATGTATGCGACACGTGCAAAGAGCA
>CAYGVX010000013.1:0-33238 GCA_964353725.1 uncultured Candidatus Bathyarchaeia archaeon | reverse complement strand
GTATCTGCGAGTTTGCCTGTTCGCTGGAAAAGGAAAACGTTCTCAACCCCCTCAAGTCTCGAATCCGCATAATTCGAGGCCCTCCCTTCATTCAGCTGGCAACGACTTGTAGACAATGCGAAGACACTCCTTGCATACGGGCCTGCCCGAAAGAGGCGTTCTACCAATCCAAGGAAACTGGAGCCATACTTGTAGACGACGAGAAGTGCGATGGCTGCAAATGGTGTCTTGAGGCGTGCGAGTACGGCGCTGTAACGTATGACCAAGATGCGAACACTGTAAAAGTGTGTGACCTTTGCGAGGGAAAACCCAAGTGTAAGGAGATGTGCTCCGAGGAAGCCATCGACTTTGTGTCCCAAGAGTCGGACATCATAAAGACGTGGGTTGCCGCATCGAAGAAGTGGATTGACGCCTCAGACAAGCTCGTGAAAATGGCGAAAGGTGAGGGAGTCACCGACTTTCTTGCAGAAAGCAAGGAAATAATGGAACGCGTCGACGGAAAATACAAGGAGCTTCTCGAAAAAAAGAAAAGCGCGTGACACTGGACCTTTTCCTACGTTTTTCCCTGCAGGTCACTCGTAGACTTTCAACCCTCGAGATTTCAGCGGTTCTATTACTCCAGGGCTATTCAATATCTTGAGTAATGCATAGCCTACAATTGCTGTGGCTATAAGACTGCTCATTGTTATGCTGACCATCATTGCCATCCATGTTGGGAGGTTAAGGCCAAAGATGTCTGGGGGAGCGAAGAACAGCCACAGATAGCCTCCGCCAACGACTATGCCTATAGGGAACGCTGCGACTATGCACGCCAGTGTTTTGCGTTTTCTAAGGATTAGAACCAAGCTTGCAGCAACAAGATTTGCCACAGGTCCAAGGAGTACGTCAATGGGGTCTATGAACGCATAGAGGTTCGTCACTGCACATCCGAAAGTCACTCCAGCCACTACAGGCCATCCAAGCAAAGCCGATAGAGGGATAAGACAGTCGGAGACGCGCAGTTGCAGGGGTCCAGAGATCGCGGGATTTCCAATAGTTGCAGCTTGAACCAAGTTGATAGCGGCGTATAGACTTGTGAAAACGACCCCCAAAGTAACGTCTTTCGAGTCTATTCGCATTCTTTTTCACCTCCGCTCTTCCGGGGTTTCTATGGCGGAACGGATGGGAGGCGCCCACTCACCCGCCAATACACGCCTAGTAGACGAAGCAGATTATAAAGATGATTCAAATAGCCTTCATGAGGCTAGATTTTTCTGACCAGCCTATGAATCTCAAAGGAAGACGGTTGAAGGACTTCTTTTACTACGAGCCAGCCGACTTCAGGGTCTATCTCTTCGCTGCAGATAAAAATATCTAGGGCAGCATAACCATGTTCTGGCCAAGTGTGGACCGATATATGAGTCTCGGCGAGGATAATAATGACAGTGATGCCAGTCGGGGAATACCGGTGGGATACTATCCTCACTATCTTGCTCCCCATCCGCTGTGCCGCGGTTTTCAGAGCATCTACCAAAAAGTTGACGTTGTCGAGGTCGCCTTTGCATCCGTAAAGATCGACTAAAAGTTCCTTGATCTGCTTCATCAATCTCCCTCCGCTTTTTGATTCAACAGTTTCCTCATCGTCGAATGCTCTCGATCGTAGCCCACTTCTTCGAAGAACGATCCGGCTGAATAGTTGGCGGCAGACACTATTAGGTCTATTCTGCGGATTCCTTTGCTCAAGAAATACTCTTCCGCAGCCTCGATGAGTCTCTTTCCGAATTCTTGGTGACGATGTTCGGGTTTCACTATTATGGACTTGATGTACCCGAATCTCTCATTCGTGCTCCTATCCTTCTCAATCTTCAACCATAACCAGCCGACGATTTCATCGTCTATAACAGCGACCTTGAGACATTCGGACACGTTTTCAGCTGCCTTTTCCAGTTTCTCTCTATGATACTCCTCGTCTAGAATCGGCGCCTCAGGGAAAGATTTTCTTGCAATTTCTCTTTCGAACTCGAGCACCGCTGGGAAATCACTCCATCGAAAACTCCTAAGTGTGAGTTTTTGAGCCAATATCTCCTTCAGCCGCTTCTTGCTTATCAGCTTGAAACCCCTATGTTTTCCGCATTTTGGGCAGCCCTTTGTCTTGAGTTCTTCTACAGTCGGGTAGGGTTCAGTCCTGCCTACATTTACCTGTTCTCCGCATCCGCATTGGTAGACCCGCGTGGTCTGCGTGATTTCACCCGTGTAGAGCTTTCCTTCAAAAGCTTCCGTAACTAAGGGTCTTGATTTTGCAGTGGTTTCGAGACGGGTCAGGAACGTGGTGTTGGCGAACATTTCTGCACCTTCGTAGGTGTTGAACCGTGGAATCAGTTCCATTATCGCCAATCCCATGGCGCTTAGAGTCTTCTGTACGACGAGCATCTTTCTTGGTGGTTGGTGGGCATAAGCAAGGTATATACTGGCTCCTTCTCGTTGTCTTAGGGCTTCTAGGCCGCGGGAGAGGAAAAGGGTCAAACCGGGGTTCGTGTACGGAGGATCTGTGAAGACCACGTCGTACTGGCTGCGCAGGCTTCTCGGAAGAGGCTTCCTAAGGTCGTGCTCGAGGCAGTTGACAGCAAAGTATTCTTCTTGGCTAATGAGTCTGATTGCCTCGAGTAGCCTTGCGTCTACATCTATTACCGTTATGTTGCTTGCGGCTCTCAGTAACCCTGTTGCGATGGATGTAAAGTCATCATCACCCAAGAAGAGGATGCTCCTCCCTTCGACATCGCCTTTCTCGAGCATGTAGAGGGCTCGTTGGAGGGCGTTCTCAGGCGTCCCGTGGGCTTGGTCTAGCCAAGTCAGGGGTTTTGGCCGCAAGGCTAAATGCTTTCGGAGTTCTTCTAAAAGTGGCGCGAAGTGGTCTGGGATTCGGATGGTCTTGCCCCGGCACGTTGGGCACGTAAGTCTTTGTTGACAAGTCAAGCCCAATTGCTCCTTGGCGAACTTCTCTCCTTCGTGGGTCAGAAGTGCCCCCTTTTCTCTGGTGATCAAGCCTTCTCTTTCCAGTTCTTTCCTTATTGCGGCAACTATTGGTATTGGGATCTGGGTAAGGTAGGCCAGTTCTTTTGTGCCTACTCTTTTGTTTCGATAGATTTCACGGAGTATTCTTCTGATGCCTTCTTCGCCCTCTTTGAGTTTTGTGGCGTTCGCGATTTTTTGGAGCACTGCCGGGTTGTGTTTGCTTCTTTCTTCGTGCATGTTGTTCTTCTCGGTCTAAGGGCTAGGGCTTCTTGGCTGTTGAGTTTAATATAGTTTTTACGTTGTGAGCAGTTGGCTTGTAGTGGTGTTGTACGCTTATGCAGCAATGTTTATTAGGTGTCTATATCTGGTGTATTGCTAGACGCTTCGGATTTGGTTGGTTTGGGTTCTGACGACTTGGTCTGTCCTTATTCGAAGTGTGGACGGCCGTTTGAGCAGCCTGTCTTGGTGACAGATGGCTCAAAGTTGCCCCGAGAGACATTTTACGCATGCCCGCATTGCATGTTGAAACTGGACTTGTCTCTGGATGAAGGTGACGAATGGGGACATGTGCATGTGCTGGCTGCAATGGACGAGGGAATGCTAGGAAGGCTCAAGAGCAGGGGGGAGGGCGGCGGAAGGGTTGAGACGTCAGGTGAAGGGGTCTCGAGTGTGACCGCAAGTCGACCTTCGAAGAGCTGTAGGCATTTTTTGGGGTTTTTGCGGGGGGCGTCCGAACGGGAAGAAATCCCTGATGAATGTGCAGTCTGCCCGATGATTGTTCAGTGCTATGTTAAACGTGAGTGATGCTGCTCTCGTGGTTTGTTCGTCGCGCCTAGAACGGATTGTTCTACTCGATGCGAATAGGCTGCCGCCAAGCGGTATGGGGTTTCTGTTTCATAGTGTGACCCTGGAGTGCGTTCTGGCGTTGGTGACTGGGGATTTGTGGTATATACTGTAATTTCCGATACATATACTAAATGCATGAGATATATATTTAAAGCTAGTCACATATACTCTCAGGAAAAAGAGGAGTGTGATGATAAATGACCAAGTGGATGGGAGTAAGAGTCAAGCAAGAACTGATAGAAGAGGTTAAAAAAGAAGTAGAAACGAGCGGCTACAAAGGGCTTTCAGAGTTCGTCCAAGAGGCGATCCAGCAACGCCTTCAAGAACTGGCAAAGCAGAGAGTAGGCGAATACCTTGAGCGCGACAAGGCTGTGACCGTTCCCACGGTGCAGGGGCAGATGCTACGCACTTCTGACAATTTGTGGGCAAGACTGTCTCCCGAGGGCATCGTCGATGTGGGCGTGACCGAGTATTTCCAGAAGCAGGTCAAGGACATAGTAAACGTCCGAATCGACGTGGTTGGGGCAGAGGTCGCTGAAGGCGAACCGTTCGGCGTGGCTGAGTCCTGGTGGTTCACCTACGACCTGTATGCGCCCGTGAAAGGGAAAATAGTCGCCGTAAACAAGGGTGTACTAGACAACCCGTTCGTCTTGAACGCCGACACCTCCCAGTGGATAGTGAAGATTCAACCAGCATAAACAAAGCAGAGGGGACATAAGTGGTTAACGTAGGGGAGGTGAACACATGGCGAAATGGAAGACGGTGAGAGTTAAGCAGGACTTGCTGACTGCTGTGGTGAAAACGATTGAGGCTGGGCGGTACGATAGCCTCTCAGAGTTTGTCTCCGAGGCTCTTAGGCTTCGCTTGGACGAGCTGCGGGCCTCGCGGGGAGAGGCTGAGACTAACGAGGAACAAGTGGAGTATCCTGTCGTGAAGGAGAGACTGCTCTGCAGTCCCGAGCACATGTGGGCTATGGTAACGCCAGACGGTAGCATCAGGGTGGGCTTGTCAGACTACGCCCAGAAGCATCTGCGTGGCATTTCTGGCATGAATATGAAGCCTGTGGGGTCCGGTGTGGAGAAGGGTGCGTGCTTCGGGTCTGTGGAGACATGGATGTTCAGGTTTGACCTGAAGGCGCCTGTGAGCGGGAAGATTACTAAAGTCAACGGGGCTCTGCAGGAGAAGCCTTCGTTGATAAACGAGGACCCGTATGGAACTGGGTGGGTTGTGGAGATTAAGCCAGACGAAGTAGTGACGTTAGAGGATGAACTGCGAGAGTTGATGGGACCTAAGCAGTACAGGGTTTATGCTGTGAAGCAACGTTGCCAGATGCGCGAAAAGTAGCCTCTTTCTCGATTTCTCTCTCTGTTCGAGTTCTCTGCGTGGGGAGTGGGCGTCGTTTGATGTCACTCTAGAAGTGGTGGAGCCACATTATTTTCTGGGTTTTGCCTTTGACTCGTTCTCGGCGTCCTGTGAGCTCTTCGACGCCTATAACCACACAGCAGCATTCGGAGATGCGGGTTCTGTCGAATCTTTTCCCGCCTTCTGAGACTGGTTTTCGGTAGTCTTCGCTATATTTTTCAGCGAACGCTTGTAGTAGGCGTATCTTCTCCTCTTCGTTGTTTTCTACGCGAGCTCTTCCGTAGGCTAGGACACTGTCATAATCTAGGTGGCATTGGTTTTTGTGGTGAGGAGCCACTTCGCCCATGTATTCATCGACTTCAAAGCAGCAGCGGGGGTTTCTGGCTATGATGCCCAGTTTCTTGCCTTCCCATGCGCAGTGGAAGGCAATCTTCCCTTTGTGGTACAGGAAGTTCATAGGGACAACGTAGGGTGTTGAGCCCTCGCAGAGGGCTAGTCTGCCAACTTCCCCCCTTTCCAGAATTTTCTCCATTTCTTCTAACCCGTCTTCCAGGGGAACATCGTTCTTTCCCAGAATGCAAGCCTCCTTTTGCTGATCTAGTGCGTGCGATTGTTCTTAGTTGTTTGTGTGCTTTTGGTGTTATCTTTGAATGTGTTTGTTGTTTTGGTTTAGTTACTGTGCGGGAGCCTGCACACATGTGCGCGGGTGAGGGGTTGCATGTAGCGGACAGAGAGTAATGGCGTGAGTGGCTCAGGAGGAATCATGCCCGTAAGAAGGAGGTCTGGCTCGTTTTTCACAAGAAGCATTAGGGCAGACCAAGCATTTCTTATGATGATGCAGTTGAGGAAGCGTTGTGCTTCGGTGGATAGACAGCATTGTAAGGCGGGTTGATGTTAAGCGGTATTCACGAAAGTTCACGCCTCGCAGGGACAAGAGTGCGTGGTCTGAGAAGAATAAAATGAGAGGTGGGGGGTTGATGAGCGAAGGGAGGATGAGCAAGACAGGGCTGACAAGCGTCAGAGAAGCTAAGGAGAGTGGCAAGTGGTTTGAGAAAAAGGCCGGGAAGGAGCTTGAGGTCCCGCAGTTTGTGGAGGAGGCGTTGGCTGTAAACAAGAGGGCTTCGGAGAATTTCGATAAGCTTTCGCCTTCTTATCGACGACTTCTTGTTGGATGGGTTTCGAAATACGAAGAGGGAAGAAATGCGTGAGAGAAGGCTTGCAGATGCTATCGAGATCTTGGAATGAGGAAAGAAGTTGGGCATGAGATAGAAGTGAGTCTTACCATGTCGGGCTCTATCAGTAAGCCCTTTAGGGCTCAATGCTTTAATGTCAAAGGAAACACAGAGGTACGGAGAGGCATTGATCATGGAAAGACCCGATTTTAGAGAGCATCGGACAAGGTCTTTAACTAAATCATTTACCTATAGAATTGTAATCATCGTATTAGATTTCGTCGCGGTCTACCTGCTCACTGGAAGAGCTGAAACTGCACTCGGATTCATGATTGTAAGCAACATCTACACAAGCATAGCATACTATTTCCATGAAAGAACCTGGAATTCAATAGACTGGGGGAAGAGGCATGCTGACTAGTTCTGGACCCCCTTCTGCTATCCCTGAGAGTAGACAGAATTCCGTACATTAGGATTACTTGCTCGGGTAATAATCTTCAGGTGATTTGAGGGATCGCTATGAGCGTAGTTGATGACGAAATGATGCGACAGATATGGGGTAGTTTTGCTCCGCAGCAGCATGTTTTCCTTGCCACTTCAGAGGGAGACCAGCCCAAGGTGAGACCTGTGACGCTCATACATTTTCAGAAGAGGCTTTATGTTGCTACAGGTTCTGGTGATGCGAAGGTTAGGCAACTCAAAGGCAACCCTAAGGCAGAGTTCTGCCTTTTGCTTGAGAAGGGGGACCAGAAGGGGACATTGAGAGCAGAGTGTATTGCAAGGCTTGTGGAGGACAAAGAGACTAGGGCAGACGTTTTCAACGAAATACTTTTCATACGAGAGTTTTTCAAGACCCCCGAAGACCCGGGGTACGTTCTTGTATGGTTGAAACCAGTGCTGTTCGAGTACATGAAACCAGGTGAGATACAATCTGTGAAGATTAAGCCTTGACCTGACTGCATATTCGGGCTGCCTGTTTTCTGTTGAGATGCCTGTAAATGCTGTCTGAAGCGCGGAGTGCCTATGAAGAAGCTGCCAAAGAGTTACAGGATTCCCAGTTTTATTGCGACGTCCGCAGCCTTATAGTCTGGGTGTAGTTTCACGTATGCCTTCTTCTCTCCCTTGGGAGTGACCAGCACGTTCACCTTCTCCACCCGCACCGCGTACAGCTCCTCCACCGCCCGCTTCACATCCGCCTTCCCAGCCTTCAAGCTCACGATAAACACCAGCTTGTTCTCAGTCTCCAGCATCCTGCTCGCAACCTCAGTCATCAATGGATATAAGATCACGTCATAGGGCTCCACGGCTAGTCACCCCTAAACCTCTCGTTAAGCCTTTCTATGGCTGAGTTGCTCCACACTGTAAGTCTGCCCGCATGCGTCCCAGGCGCCAACAACTCCACGTTCAACCCGCCCACCAACACTGCGTCCACGCCGGGCAAGTTACGCGCAGCCTCCAATACACCACCGTTCTTAGCCACCACAATAAGAGGACCAACAGCTTGCTTGTACCGTCTGCCACGACCCTTACCTTTGCCAGCCCGCACCTTGCGGCTCTCCCTCGCGCGGAAAACGTCAGCCCAAACCCCCAGCGCCAGCAGCACAGTCTCCACTTCCTTTGTGCGCCGCAACCCCTCAAACTCGTCAGCCACAACCAACGGAAAATCGGGCACACCCTCCACCATGTGCCCCCGGCCAGCCACAACTTCTTTCACGCCCGTCGCAGCCACAGCGCTACGCAGAGCCAACTGCATCTCCCGACGTGGAAGCCGTTTGGCAGTCTTCTTCTCAGAACGCGGCGGATGAGCCTGATGACCCTTAGCCATACCCACACCGAAAGCAGCACGACCACGCTCCTTCATTCGAGGCACACGCGCAGTTCCATGACCCACTCCCTGAGACTCGGCAGTAGTCCTCTTGCCAGCCATGGGATCACGTCCTTGCGCCTGGAAGCCATGAGAACGCAAAGCCACGACTCCCCGCCTCACCACATCTGGGCGCAGAGGAGTGCCGAAAACCTCTGGCAGCTTAACCTTCCCAACCGCTTTCCCAGTCAAGTCAAAAACCTTTGCAGCCACCTTACCCAACTCCCATCAAGCCTCCCTCTTCGTTAACCACCCTGCTTCGAAGCCAAAGAAACAGACAAAATCTTCGGAGCCTCAGCAGGCACCTTCCTAGGCGCACGGGCAGGAGAACGAAGTCTTATCAAACGCTTCGCAGGTCCAGGCACGCTACCCTCGAGCAAGATGTAGGGGCTTCTTACTACCCCGTAACGCAGAAACCCGCCCTCAGGCGTAATCTCCTTGCCATCGACACCCATCTTCAAAATACGCTTGTTATACTCAGTACGCTGATGATAACCCATCTGACCAGCCCGAGGAACGGTGTACAAGACTCTGTGCGGGTTCCAAGGACCAAGAGTGGCTACACCACGCACGGTTTTCCTAGATTTGTTCTGCAGAATCCGAACTCCCCACCGCTTCACCGGGCCTTGAAAACCCTTCCCCTTGGAAACAGCCGCCACGTCCACGAACTGTCCTTCCCTGAAAACCTCAGCGACCCCAAGAGCCTTACCCAGCAAACCCCGTGCATACTCGAACAGCTCCTTCACAGGTGCCCCGTCGACCTTAACCTCCACAAGCTCCGGCTTCTTCTTCGAAAAACCCGTCAACCGCGGTTGAGAAATTGTCAAAAGGCGAAACTCAACGACGTGGTCCAAGTTTTCCTCCATCTTCTTCAACCCGTTCTCGGGCGAAAAGTTCTCAGGCAAAGCGAACACCCGCTCCAAATCCTTGGGTGGGTCCTTCATCCAAGCCTCCGTTAAAGTGCCTGAACCATAACCCATGTGACTGTATGCCCGGATTCCGCAGATGAGGATGGGCGGAGTTTCGACGACTGTGACCGCTTGGCTCACCTCTTTCCCGAAGTTGGGTGAGTTAGGATGGTCTTCTATGTAGAACAGGTGTGTCATACCAACCTTGTAACCCATAAATCCGAGAAGGCAAGGGCCACCGGTCGCAGGAGGCCAGAAACGTATCCTGGCAGCTTGTCGAGCGGCGCGTCCCTTGGGCAAATACGCCAGTGAGCCGCGTCTCGGAGCATGCTTCTTCCTATGCCCCATGAAATTTCCACTCGTCTCTGTTCAATGCAAGCCTCAAGTTATAAACGTTACGAGGCGTGTTTACGCGGTAAAAGAATGTGTTGTACGCCAAAACCCAAGAGCCATCCGCCCACGACCACGATGGTCGCTGGGAAGAAGCCAGTATACTGGTAAGAGAATATCGCGAATTCGAAGACGAAGAAGGCGAAACCAACTGTGACGGCTGAGATGAAGCCCGCCTTTCTGCCATACTTCTGAGATGTCTGGATTGCGAGTAAGCCAGTCAAGAAAACATCGCCCAGCCCTAGTCCCAATAGCCCAGACGCCTCGACCGGAAACGTCGGAACCAGTATCATTATCGGCAGTTTCAAATCGAGCAGTTTCTCTGCTGAGGCGCCCATAAACCCTGTCCCGAAGACTTGGACGAAGTCCATAACGGTGATGAGTGCGGCGAAGACCAAGACTGTTTTCCACGAGAACATGCCTCCTAAGTAGACTGTGACAAACACGGCGAAGATTATGGCGAAGATGTTGAGCAGGAGGAGGTTCCAGTAGGGGGAGAGGTATAGCGCTACGAATACGGCTGAGGGCAGAAGGGCGAGGTACCATTTCTCTGTGACGACGTATGTGAAGAGGAAAAGCACGAAGGAGTAGGCTACGAGAAACAGAACACGGATGGCTTGCTGGGGGACGAGAATGATTACGCTGACCATTACTCCCATGGCGATTACGAGAAAAAAAGAGTCGCGAACACGAAACTCTTTTTCCTGAAAAAGCGATTTTATCTTTTTCTCAAGCCGCGCGTACAACAAAACCGCGGCTATCGTGACGACGATGACGACTGACGGAAGGACTACGTCGAACGTCATGCTCCAGATTATGCTGCGGGTTAGATTTTAACCTTTAGCAGACATTAGACTTAGTATTCCCAGAGCCACGTAGACCGCTTCCTCAGTGCGCACGGTCTCGACCTCTTGTCGAGGAAAAGTGTTGACCATGAAGTCTGCGATATCGTCGAGGCTAAGACTTTCCTGCTTGGCGATTTCGTAGAGCCCTCGCGTGGGAGCGCCGAATGCTACGAGGATTCTATGCGAGGTTCCCCAACGGTTCAACAGTCCCTGAGAAGCCTCATGGAAAGGTTTTCCGTGTTTTGAGGTTGCTATCACAAGGTCGAATTTACGCGTCTTCAGGAGTTTTCCAATGCTTGTGTCAGAGCTGGTCACTCGGTATCCCCAATACCTCTCTATCTCGCCGCGGTCTGTCACCCTCGCCTCCAACCTCCCTTTCTTTTTGCTTATCCTAACCGTGACTCGCATGTTAGGCGGTAGCTTCTGGTTCTGTATCAAGGCGTGTCGTTCAACGCCCACGTCAACCAAAGCCCCATCCACTGTCTGAGCCACCACAGCGGCTTCACGGTATTCACCGTCGACCAAGTCTTCTACTCGGTTTCTTAACGGGTGATGTCGTGTGCGAAGAGGAGGCAAAACGCCTGCATACTCCAGCTCGGGCATTAGCTTGAACAGACGCTTCCGCAGGTATTGAGGAGTCTCCAAGTAAGAGAGGATTGTATTGATGAGTCTGATTTCGTCTCGCTGGTCTCTGTCTGGAGAGTCAGGGAAAACGATGATTTCGTCAACTCCGAAGATCGCAGCAGCTCTTCCAACCATCCCTATCCTCTGGGTCTTTTCCCGCAAATGAGGGATGTCAAAGACTAGCGACGCGGGAATGGCGATTGAGAGATCACGCTTGAAAGTCAACCTCGACACCTCTCCTCATAGGGTCATCTTCCACGTCTATTGCATTCTAGAGGTCACCTCTGCTTTTAAAAGCTTGAACACAGAGAATAGCGTGAGCTGATAATCCTATGCCCAAACTAACGCTCTTGGATCAACCAGGTGACGTTAAGAGGATAGACCAGGGGAATATGATTGGACTCTGCGAGAGGATGCCCGACTTCTGCAAAGACGCCCTAAAACGAGCAGAAGAAGTCGAAATCCAGCATAGACAGCCTAAGAACCTTGTGGTTGCTGGGATGGGCGGCTCAGCCATAGGTGGAGAACTGCTTAGAGACTGGCTTTACGACAGAGTCTCTATCCCGATAGAGGTTTGCAGAGATTACACCCTACCTGCCTACGTTGACGAAAAGAGCCTCGTAGTAGCCATTAGCTACTCTGGAGAAACAGAGGAAACGCTCAACGCCTTCCTGCAGGCGGTAAAACGTCGCTGCATGGTAGTAAGCGTGTCGTCGGGAGGACACTTACAAGCATTCTCCAAGAAACTAGGAACCCCCCACATCCCGATACCAGAAGGCTTCCATCCACGCGCTGCGATAGCATACCTCTTCTTTCCACTAGTGAAAATAGCGGAAAAAGTAGGCGTCTCGAAGGAGAAAAGTGAAGTGGAGGAAGCGCTCAAAGTCTTGCAGGAAATTAGTGAGGAAAACGCGTTTGGGTCGCCCCTCGAGAACAACAAAGCCAAGAAACTCGCAACAGAAGTCGAGAGCACCATCCCAGTATTCTACGGGTTCAGGCAGTACAGCGCCGTAGCAAGACGTCTAAAGTGCCAGTTTAATGAGAACAGCAAAGTCCCAAGCAAGTTCGACGTGTTGCCCGAGCTCAACCACAACGAAGTCGTCGGATGGGAGGCGCCGAACAGCCTCACCAAAGCCTTCTCCGCAATCTTCATCCGGGACTCTGCAGAACCACCGGAAATCAGACAGAGAATAGAGATAACAAAGCAGATTGTGTCGCCAAAGGTCTCCAAGACTCTGGAGATTCAGGCAGAGGGCAAGCAGAAGCTGGCGAGGATGCTCTCGACCATGTACGTAGGCGACTTCGCAAGCCTATACTTGGCCCTGCTACGAGGAGTTGATCCGGCGCCCACGAAGACAATCGCCTTCCTAAAGCAGGAGATGAAGAAGAAACTCGACATAACAACGAGGCTTGAAGAAGAAATCAAGAAAATACGATAAACCCCACGACAACTTCCATCAAACGGAGCCTATCAGGTTCTCCAAATACACTTTGCTTTCGACAATTTCTCTCTCGCTACCTCGTACTTCCAGGGTGAGACAACCTTCATATCGGCATTCTCCCAGATGCGCAACAAAGTCTGGAAAGCTCATCGTGCCCTTTCCCAATGGCAAGTGTGTTGCGCTTCGGAAGTCTCCGTTCAGCTTAGCGTCATGAACATGAACATCCAGCAGTCTATGCCTAAACAAACTCGCAGCCTCAAAAACGTCGATTCCAACTTGGTATACATGTCCCACATCGAGTAAGACCCCAAGCTTCTCCAGAGGAAACTCCGAAACGAACTGGACAAAATCCTGCAAGTCCTCGAAGATAAAGGGAGGATAACAGAAGGATTCCAATGCTATTCTTACGTGGCTACGACTCGCAAGACTAACCTCATCCCAAAGCATCTGGAGGAAGCGTGCCCTCGCCTTTGACAGGAGGTTCGTGCTAATCTCATTCGTTGCCCCAAAAAACGGCGGATGAATGGAAACCAGTTGCGAACCAACTTCCCTGCAGAGGTTTATCCCATAATGAATCTGTCTCCGCGCTTTGGCGATTTCCTCTTCTGCAGTGGCAAACTCTCTCGCGTCATACGATCCTCCAACGTGGACATTCCTAGCCATGCCTAGACGGTCAAGAACGCCCCGCAAGAACTCGCCTTCGATGTGAACGAAGTCATGAAGAGGACCGATCTGAACAGTTTTGAAACCCAATGATGCGGCTTTTCGCATAAACCTGTGAAGCTCGTCGTTGCTATGTGGCGGAGCAGTCTTAGAAAAACCCTCAGGAGCAGTATGTAGAGCCACTATCAACTCCTGTCTCCTTCCTCACCTGACTGTGAGAGACTATTATAAGGGAATGTATTAAAGCTGTAAGCGACAACGCTAGAGAGAGTTGAAACCCCAATGCAGAAAGCCGACAAGTACGAAATAATCAGCGAACTCGCACGACGCCGAGGCTTCTTCTGGCCCTCCTACGAAATCTATGGCGGCGCAGGCGGCTTCATAACCTACGGACACTTGGGCGCCATCCTGAAACAACGGGTAGAAGCGAGGTTCAGAGACTTCTTCATAAAGCCCCTCAACATCATCGAGATGGAGTCGTCAGTCATAACCCCAGCAAAGGTGTTCGAGGCCTCAGGACACGTGAAAGCCTTCCGCGAGCCCATGGCCGAATGCCAAAAGTGCCGAAGATGGTTTAGGGCGGATCACCTTCTCCAAGAGCAGGCTAAGATGAGTGATACTCAGACCGAGAGGCTTAGCCTTGAGGAACTGGGCGCAGAGCTTGGAAAGCACTGGGTAAAGTGCCCCGAGTGCAAAGGAGAGTTGGGCAAGCCAAAGTACTTCATGACCATGTTTACCACGACAATTGGACCCTACTCCGAGGCAGTCGGCTACGGAAGACCTGAGGCTGCACAGGGTGTCTTCGTCGAGTTCAGACGCCTCTACGAGACCGCTAGGGAGAGACTGCCGCTGGGAGTGGTGCAGATTGGTCACGCTTTGAGGAACGAGATCTCACCAAGGCAGGGGCTCATTAGGCTAAGGGAGTTCACGATAGCGGACATAGAGTTCTTCTTCGACCCCGAAGACCCCCAGTGCACCATGCTCCAAAGGGTTGAGAACGAGAGGTTACGCCTTGTAACCGCAGAGCAGAAACAGAAAGAGACGATGGAGATCATGGAGGTGACTGCAAAAGAGGCTCTGGGAAAAGGCTACATCAAGACTCAGTGGCAGGCATACTTCATGGTCTTGGCCAAACGCTTCCTAAACCAGCTCGGAGTACCCGACGACAAGCAACGCTTCATCGAGAAGTTGGAGTGGGAGAGAGCCCACTACTCCGTGCAAGGCTACGACCAGGAAATCTACCTTGACCGCTGGGGGTGGACAGAGGTTTCAGGCCACAACTACCGCACAGACTACGACCTTAGGCAACACATGGAACACAGCAGCGTCGACATGCAAGTCTTCAAAGAATACGAGAAGCCCAACAAGACCGAGAAGGTTGTTGTCGAGCCCGTGTTGGCCAAGATAGGCCCAGCCTTTAAGCAAGACGCCTCAAAAGTGGCTGCACTACTCTCAAAAGCCGACCCCGCGAAGGTTGAAGGCTCACTGAAAGAAAGCGGCGAGTACGAAGTGAATGGGTTCAGAATTCTACCAGAACACGTCAACATTGTCCGCAAAGAAGTGGAGGAGACTGGGAGACGATTCATCCCCCACGTTGTAGAGCCGAGCTTCGGGATAGACAGACTAGTTTACGTGGTTTTGGAGTATGCCTACGAGAAACGAGATGACAGGGCGTTGTTAAAGCTCCAAAGGGAGCTTGCACCCGTTCAGGTAGGAGTGTATCCTCTGGTCATCAAGGACGGGTTGGCAGAGAAAGCGAAGCAGCTGTACCAGTCGCTGATGAAGGAGGGCCTCGCCGTGGAGTACGATGAGGCTGGCTCGATAGGAAGACGCTACGCCCGAGCTGATGAGGCGGGAACGCCGCTCTGCATAACCGTTGACTATCAAACGCTAGAGGACGAGACCGTGACCATAAGAGATCGCGATTCGTGGAAACAAGTACGCGTGAGGGTAGACAGCCTTCCGGAAAACCTGCGAGCCTACTTCCGCTATGGGAAAGATCTTGAAGACATGGGGAAACCCGTCTAGGAAACGGCGCTGACTTTAGTTAGATTTTTTAACACATCCGCATATTCTACTGTGTGCCTAGAGGGGCATTTTCCGAGGCGAGAATTTGGTACTTCCTGTAGAGACAGAAGAGCGTGTGAAACGAAGGGCGCTCAGCGTTTGCCAAGACCACCTACGAAAGGTACTGGAGATTACACGCAAGGTTCCACAGATGGTCGACTGCTTCACAGTCAACAACAAGGAAGAAGCGAGACAAGTGTTCGCTGAGATAAAGAAGACTGAAGAAGAGGTCGACAACGCAAGGCGAGCAGTCTCGCAGGAGCTTGCCCAGATAGGCGCCATACTCATAAACCGAGAAGACTTCTTGCGCTTCACAAACCTCGCCAGCGAAATAGCAGACTTCTGCGAGGGCTTAGCCTTCTGGCTACTCTCAATCATGGAGCGTGGATGGAAAGTGCCAGCCGAAATCAAGAAAGACCTCCAAACACTCGCGGGAGCCTCGCTTGACACAGTGCTAAGGCTCAGGGAAACAGCCATAACCCTCTCCTACGGCTCCGCCAAAACCCTGGAGAAAGCAAGAGAGGTTGAAACCGCAGAGCGAGCGGTAGATGACATCTTCAGAGAACTAGAAGTCAAAATAATAAACAGTAAACTGGAAATCCCAGTCATGCTGCTCCTGAGAGACATAGCCCAACTCCTTGAGAACGTCGCCGACAAAGCTGAGGACGTCTCGGACGCCGCACGCATACTATCCTTCGCCCTCTGACAGCTGAGATCAAAGATGACTGATCAAATCCCCGTGGAATTCGTCGAAAACTTCCTCGTAGTCTGGGATCCCCAACAAAGCTCCGCACTCTACAAGATGGGGTATTATGGCAAGCCTCTAGGCATACCCAAACCTAAGACAGCCGAGTTCGACGCTCCTCTACTCCTCGACCTCATGGAAGGACTCTACCTCGCGGAGAAAAAGGTGATAAGAGTGGTGGAAAGCTCCGAGGGAAGAAGGGTTGGGGTGGAAAAGCTCAGGCGGAGAGCCCACAAGCTATACGACGAATTCGACCTGAAATACGAGGTTTACCGGGACCTGAGGGAAAACAGCTTCATCGTCACGCCTGGCATCAAGTTCGGATGCGACTTCGCCGTCTACAAACACGGTCCGGGGCTTGAACATGCACCTTACATGGTGTCGGTGAAGAAAGGCGAGGAAGACATGACAGCAACCGAGATTGTGAAGGCTGGAAGGCTCGCCACAACCGTGCGCAAAAGGTTCATTGTAGCAATCCCAGATGTTGAAACTGGGAAGATTCAGTACCTGATTTTCAAATGGTTTAAGGCGTAGAGCCATCGTGGGGAATCCTTGATGGTTGTTGTTGTTGCACTGGTGAAGGGACCAAGAGAAGTGGAAGCAGTCTACAAAGCCGTAGAGCTCGCTGGAGGCTTTAGAGACATCGCTGGAAAATTCAGCCGGGCACTGATAAAAGTGAACTTCATCTCGACCAAAACCTACGAAACAGGTGTAACCACCGATCCCCTCGTGGTGGAAGGACTAATACACAAAGCCAAGGAAGCCTTTGACCAAGTTCTCGTTGTGGAATCCGATGCCAGCATAACAAACGCAGACAAAGCCTGCAAAATCACAGGAATGAAAGAAGTCTGCGACAGGAACGAAGTCAAGTTCCTGAACCTGAGAAGGGAGAAAGACAGGATAAACCTACCTGTTCCCAATGGCGAGACGCTGAAGAAGATTAGAGTGCCGAGGATAGTGGTAGAGTCAGCGGTGATCAACGCGGCAAAACTGAAAACCCACAAGGCCACAGGCGTGTCCCTTGGAATGAAAAACATGTTCGGACTCCTCCCAGAAAAGACGAAGTTCAAATACCACCTCAAAAACATCAACAAGGTCGTGGTGGACATAAACATGGTCCTAAAGCCCCAGTTCACGATAATAGACGGCTTCTACGCCCTTGAAGGCCCAGGCCCAACTTCTGGAACACCCGTCAAGATGGACCTGATTATCGCTGGCAGAGACGTTGTAGCGGTGGACGCCACAGCCTGCCGAGTGATGGGCGTCGAACCCTCCGAAATATACCACATCAAGCGAGCCTACGAAAGAGGTCTAGGCGAAATGGACGAGGCGAGGATTAACGTTGTGGGCTCGAGGGTCGAGGAGGTCAAGAGACAATTCAAGCGAGGCTGAGAAACCCTTAAAAAGAACCCAACCAGTTAACCTTTCACCAGATGTGATAGAAGATGCCAACTCACGGTTCGCTTTCAAAAGCGGGTAAGGTGCGCGGCCAAACCCCAAAGATACAATCCACGCCAAAGAGGAGCTCTGTTCCCAGGATAAGAGCGAGACGGAATTTTGAGAAACGCATCATCCTGCAAAGAAAATCAGGGCAGAATTGGATGCGTTAGACCGCTGCAAACCTTTTAACACCACCGCCTACTACTTTTCACCCATGCCCCACGCCGACCTGGTATTGATAAATGGCAACATAGTCACCATGAACCCCGGGCAGCCGAAAGCCCACGCTGCAGCCATAAGAGACGGAAGACTCGTCGCAGTCGGCACCAACACTCAGGTTCTCGCTTATGCTGACAAGAGCACCCAAAAAATGGACCTCAAAGGAAAAACAGTAATCCCCGGCCTCATCGACACCCATGTGCACGGCGCTTCTCTCGGACGAAGTCTATCCCATATAAGTCTGCGTGGCGCGAAATCGATTGAGGAAATTAAGGAGAAGGTCAGGCAACGAGCAAAGGAGACTCCAGAGGGAAAGTGGATAAGAGGCGGGGGGTGGGACCAAGACAGACTCGTTGAACACCGATACCCCACGCGCCTCGACCTAGATCAAGCCTCGCCCGATCACCCTGTGCTCTTGACACGAGTGTGCGGGCACCTCGCAGTAGTCAACTCAGAAGCCCTAAAGCAGGCTGGAATAACCAAGGGAACAGAGGCACCTAAGGGCGGATGCATCGACAGAGATTCTTCTGGCTTGCCCAACGGTGTCTTGCGGGAGAACGCCCTCGACCTGATATTCAGTGTCCTCCCAAAACCCAGCGACGAAGACGTTGCCAACACTTGCCTGTTGGCATGCCAGGTGATGGTTGGAGAGGGGATAACAACGGCTCACTGGATAGTCGGCTCAGCCAGCGAGCTGCGTGCACTCCAGATGTTGAGGGAAAGTAACATGCTTCTTCTACGTGTCTATGTGCTGATTCCTGTAGAGTGCCTCGACAACCTTGCCGAGCTGGGACTATCGACGGGCTTCGGCGACGACAGACTAAGGGTTGGCAGCATAAAAATACTGTTAGATGGCTCACTCGGTGGAAGAACAGCCGCACTGAAACACCCATACAACGATGCCCCGAACACTAGTGGGATGCTACTATACTCCATGAGACAATTAGAGAAGTTCGTGGCAAAAGCCCACGAAGCAGACTTGCAGCTAGCCATCCACGCCATAGGCGACAAGGCAGTCGAAACAGCACTAAAAGCTCTGGAGAAGGCTGTCAGGAAAGCGCCAAAGGAAGACAATCGCCACCGTCTGGAACACGCTTCTGTGCTCAACCCAAAACTGATCAGGATGATGAGGGACATTGGTGTTGTGGCCTCGGTGCAGCCTCACTTCATCGTCTCCGACTTCTGGATGACAAACCGTCTGGGAAAAGCCAGAACCCGATGGACCTACGCCTTCAAAAGCCTAATAAAAGCTGGGGTGAAGGTAATCGCTGGCTCAGACGCGCCAGTCGAGCCCGTTAGCCCGATTCTAGGCGTATACGCCTCGGTTGCCAGAAAAACAAACCGTCAAGAAAAGTTAACCATAGACGAGGCTCTGAAGCTGTACACCGTGAACGCCGCCTACAGTTCCTTCGAAGAGGGCTTAAAAGGCTCAATAGAGGTGGGCAAGCTCGCCGACCTGGTAGTGCTCTCCCGAGACCCTTACAAGACTGCAACTGAGAAACTAAGAGATGTCAAAGTGGGGATGACCATCGTCGGCGGCACAGTCGTCTACGCAAGGAGGCAGTGAACCCAATACAACTTTATCTTGAAGATTGGGTTCATAGTCGGATGAACCTGATATGAACAGAGAGGCTTGCCGCGAAATCATTGAATCCCTCATGCAGATCCCAAAGCCCACCAGGCAAGATGTAGACCTCCTGAAAATCAGAGTCGCCAGCAAACACAGCTTGAATCATGTCGTCCCCAACTCCCAGCTGATACGGTGTCTGAAGTCTAATGAAAAGCGGAAGCTCCTACCTCTGCTCAAGAGGAAGACAACACGAACAATCTCAGGCGTCACGGTAATAGCCGTCATGACCAAACCTTGGCCTTGCCCCCACGAAGCTCCATGCGCCTATTGCCCAGGCGGACCTGCACATGGCGTTCCGCAGAGCTACACGGGCCAAGAGCCTGCTGCCATGCGGGGCATACAGAACCAGTACGACCCTTTCATGCAGGTTACGGGTCGCATCGAACAACTGAAAGCGATTGGCCACGTTGTCGACAAGGTGGAGCTTATAGTAATGGGAGGCACTTTCCCAAGCACGCCGGTGGACTACCAGGAAAGCTTCGTCAAAGGATGCCTCGAAGCTCTAATAGACTCCAGAACCAAAAGTCTTGAAAATGCTAAGAAACGTGCCGAGACCAGCAGGATTCGCAACGTAGGCATCACCGTTGAGACTAGACCTGACTGGGCAAAGAGAGAGCAAGTGGATCACATGCTCTCTATGGGTGTCACCCGCGTGGAGCTTGGAGTACAGAACGTTTACGACGACATCTACCGCCGCGTCAAACGTGGGCACACGGTTGGAGACGTAGTTGAGGCAACACGAACCCTGAAGGACTCGGGGATAAAAGTGGTCTACCACCTCATGCCGGGGCTACCGGGGTCTAGCTTCGAGAGAGACTTGGAAGGGTTCAGGAAGGTCTTCACCGACCAGGTGTTCAAGCCCGACATGATTAAGATCTACCCCTGTCTGGTCTTGCGGGGCACCGAAGCTTATGATTGGTGGAAGAGAGGAGAGTACGACCCCTACAATACGAACGAGGCAGCTCGGCTTGTGGCCGAGGTTAAGAAGATTGTTCCTCCGTGGGTTCGCATAATGCGGGTCCAAAGAGACATACCTTCTCGATTGGTTGAAGCAGGTGTCAAGAAGAGCAACCTGAGACAGCTGGCAGTGGAGAAGCTGGAGCGAGAAGGGTTAAAGTGTCGGTGTATAAGATGCCGCGAAGTCGGACACCGATGGCTAAGAGAGAAAGTTGAACCCAATCCAGAAAACGTCAGGATAATTCATGCAACAGAGGAAGCGTCTGATGGCGTTGACGTTTTTGTATCCGCCGAAGACCCCGTTAACGACGTTCTCGTGGGGTATCTGCGGCTCCGCATACCTTCCGAAAACGCCCACAGACCGGAGATGCGGGCAGACCCCTCTTCAATCGTGCGGGAGCTCCACGTGTATGGCTCTCTGGTTCCAGTAGGACAACATGCGTCTAAGGCTTGGCAGCATAAAGGCTACGGCACGCGCCTCATGTCCGAGGCTGAGCGAATCTCGAGGGAGAATTATGGGAGACGAAAAGTGGTAGTTATAAGCGCTCTGGGAGCAAAGAGATACTACATACGCCTCGGCTACAAATATGAAGGACCTTACATGTCCAAAACCGTGAAGGAGTAGAAGGGCTTGAGTGAGAAGTTTCCAGGGTATAAGGGACAAGCCTTGAAGGCGTTGAAGGAAGCGGGCGCAGAGATAGGAGACCTAGTCCGAGTTTCCAGAGACGGAGAAATATACGAGGGAGACCTTATCCCACGCTCAGAGTTCGGCGACGACAAGCACATAGTGATCAAGCTGAAGAACGGCTATAACATCGGCATCTCGGTCACTCAAGGGATCATGATAGAGAAGATCGGTGCAGGCACAAAACCTACGTTCTCGGCGCCGCTCGTACCAGAACAGAAGGGAATTCTTCCACGTGTTGTCATCCTCAGTACGGGGGGAACGATCGCCAGCAGGGTTGACTACCGAACAGGAGGCGTGAGACCCGCACTTACCGCAAACGACCTCTACAGTGTCGTCCCAGAGCTTTCGAACATAGCAACGATCGAGGCAGAGATTCTCTTCAGTGTTTTCAGCGAGAACGTCACCCCGAAGCACTGGTCACAAATAGCCAGACAAGCCGCTGTCCACGTGGAAAGAGGCGTTGCTGGAATCGTCGTAGCCCACGGAACCGACACCATGGGTTATACTGCAGCAGCGCTCAGCTTTGCACTGCAAGACCTATCCGTGCCAGTTGTTCTGGTCGGTTCTCAACGCTCTGCCGACAGACCCAGCTCTGACGCCGCAACCAACCTGATCGGCGCGGTGAAGGCTGCCGCAGAAGCCCCATTCGCAGAAGTCGTCGTCGCCATGCATGAAACATCTTCCGACAAGGCAATAATATTCCACCGAGGAACCAGAGTGAGAAAATGCCATACCAGCCGCCGTGACGCCTTCAAATCAATAAACGCTACGCCCTTGGCTAAGCTGGAAGACGGCAAAATGATCATGCTGACTCGCAGCTACCGTGAGCGGAACACTGAGAGAAAACTGGCGTTAAAGTCTGTGTTCGAGGAAAAAGTTGCCCTCTTAAAGTTCCACCCCCCGGGCGTGAGCCCGGAGGTCATAGAATGGTACGTGGACACCGGGTTTAAGGGTATTGTCCTGGAGGGAACGGGACTGGGACATGTGGAAAGCCATTGTTTCCCTACTATCCAGAAAGCCGTCAAAGAGGGAGTCTTGGTGGGTATGACCTCTCAATGCCTCTGGGGACGCGTGAACATGAACGTCTACGACACTGGACGAGACCTTCTCGAAGCAGGCGTAATCCCTCTTGGAGACATGCTGCCTGAGACTGCTCTGGTAAAGATGATGTGGGTGTTAGGGCAAACGAAAGACGCTGGGGAAGCAAAGAGGCTTCTCGCAGAGAACATTATGGGGGAACTCTCCGAGCGAACAGTCTTCGAGGACGGCTCGGAAGGATGGGAATGAATCATGACGCTTGATTACAAGGGCATCGGCTTGAAGGTGGGTTTAGAGGTACATCAGCAGTTGGACACTGGGAAGAAGCTCTTCTGCAGCTGCCAAACAGAACTGTTCAAAGAAGGACCCACAATCACTTTCCTGCGCAGACTGCGCCCAACGCAGAGCGAGCTGGGACAAGTTGACCCAGCTGCCTTGTTCGAGTTTCAGAAGGGCGTCCAGATTCTCTACGAAGCCAACAACGAGACATCATGCCTCGTAGAGATGGATGAAGAGCCGCCCCATGATCTGAACCGCAATGCTCTGGAGGTAGCTTTAACCATTTCGCTGATGCTGGGAGCCACACCCGTCAACGAAATCCACGTCATGCGCAAAACAGTCATCGACGGCTCCAACACAACGGGTTTCCAACGCACCTGCGTCGTGGCCTTCAACGGTAAAGTGGAATCCAAAGAGAGAGCAATCTCCATTCAGCATGTGGGCCTCGAAGAAGACGCGGCTCGCAAAATGGGCGAAGCCAACAATATTCTCAGGTACCGTATCGACCGTCTAGGCATCCCCCTCGTGGAAGTCACAACCGCCCCAGTTATCCACACGCCTCAAGAAGCTGGAGAAGTTGCGTTGGCGGTGGGAAGAGTGCTAAGGGCGACGGGCATGGTGAAGAGGGGGTTGGGTACCATTCGACAGGATTTGAATGTCTCTATCCAAGAGGGTGCCCTCGTGGAGATTAAGGGGGTACAGGAGCTTGAGCTTGTCTCCGTGGCTGTTGAGAACGAGGTTCAGCGACAACTCAAGCTACTTGAGATAAGGGAAGAGTTGGCGAAACGGGGCGTTAAAGAAGAAGACTTACAAGACGAGTTCGTGGATGTTACCCACGTTTTTGTTGACACTAAATGCATGGTTGTTCGCTCTGCTGTTGAAAAGAGAAGAAGGGTTCTCGCTGTAAGACTACCAAGCTTTGAAGGACTATTGAAGAGGGAACTTATGCCCGACGTCAGGCTGGGCACAGAGATGGCGGACAGAGCTAGATTTTGGGGACGGGTAGGGGGCATCTTTCACACTGACGAAGTGCCAGCCTACGGGATAACTGCTGAAGAGATTGACGAGTTGAAGCGCGTTTTGAAGGCGAAACCCCAAGATGCAGTGGTTTTCGTCGCTGACGCCCTAGAAAACGCCTCGGACGCTTTGTGGGCGGTCGTTGAACGATCGAAGGAAGCTTTGGAGGGAGTTCCGCAGGAGACTCGCGCTTCAAAGCCTGATGGAACCACTCGTTACATGAGACCGAGACCAGGCGCGGCTCGTATGTATCCAGAGACTGACGTGCCACCCATCCAAATTTCGCAGAGCGATTTGGACAGTCTTCGGGAGTGCTTGCCCGAGTTGCCCGAGCAGAAAATGCAGCGTTTGGTGAAAGCTTATGGGTTGAACGAGAAACTGGTGAAGCAGGTTCTAGACAGCGAGTTTAGCCAGCTCTTTGAAGAGGCTGTTAATAGAAGCGGGGCTCTGCCCACGCTGGTTGCTGTTGTCTTGACTGAGACTCTGAAGGCGCTGGGGCGGGATGGCGTGGAGGTTGAGAGAGTGTCTGATGGACAGTATTTGGAGTTGTTCCGCCTCGTGGGAAGCGGAGAGGTCGCAAAGGAGGCTGTCCCAGACGTGATTGCTTGGCTTGCGAAACATGAAAAAGCAAGGGTGCCAGAGGCAGTCGAAGCTTTGGGTCTGGGTATGCTTCTCCAAAGCGAGCTTGAGACGATTGTTGATGGGCTGATTGAGGAGAACAGGCGTCTTTTGGAGGAGCGAGGCGAGAAAGCCTTCAGCGTTCTCATGGGTTTGGTGATGGGGAAAGTTCGGGGTCGAGTGAAGGCTGATTCGGTTGCCGAGCTGGTGAAACACAAACTTGGAAAGCCCAAGGGTTATTCTTCTCGTGTTTCCCAGAAGCGGGGTTAGAGCGTCTTTCACACGTTTCTACTAGAAGTGTAAAATTGGCCCGCAGAGAGCTTTGATCGTTGCAGGCTTTGTATGCATTGTGGTACTCGACGGAGTTTTAACTGTCCATCTCGCCGACGCCTAGCAACTGCTTCAGCGACTTCACTTCTTCCCTCAACATGCCGATTTCACTTTCTAAAGCATCAGCTTTCGCTTCAGCCATCTTCTTCAACTCGTCAATCTCCAGGATGAGATTTCCTCGTTCTGTTGCGAGTGTTTTGATCTTTTCGCGCAGGTTTTTCAGCGTGTTCGTAAGCTCTCCCTCGATTCCTTTAATCTTTTCCGCCATTCCTTTTATGCTTAACTCTTCCTTCACATCACCTTTTGCAATTGTACGAAACTTGTGTCCACATTCGGGGCATTCAAACATCCCAAAAACAACCTCGCCCGCGCCCGGTTTCGTGGTCTTTCTCGATATTGACCATGTTCTAGAAGGAGCACCGACCCCAGCTCCGCATTTCGGACATTTGACCAAGGTTTGCCGCTCCGAAATAAACTAGGCGTTCCATGCTAAAATGCTTTGTCATGGAGCAAAACAGAAAAAAGGAAGGAAGATAGGTGACTATAGGCTCATAACGAAGGCAAGCCGCTCAACCAGCTCCTTGTAACGGTTCCTGATAGTTACCTCGGTCACCTGTGCGATCTCAGCGATCTCTCTCTGCGTCTTCCGTTCACCTGTCAAAACAGACGCTATGTAGCTTGCAGCGGCGGCAATGCCCGTTGGACCTCGTCCAGAAGTCAGTCTCAAATCCTTCGCCGTTGTCAGAATCTTATGCGCTATCTCCTCAACCTTGCCCTGCATAGTCAACTGATTAGAAAACTTGGCGATATACTGGCTCGGCTTGAGTGGCGGAATAATGTAGTCGAGCTCCCTTATCAAGAAACGATAGCTGCGTCCGACTTCTTTCTTGTTGATGTTTGAGGCTTGTGCAATCTCCTCCAGAGTCCTTGGAAGACCACATTGTCTACACGCAACATACAGCGCAGCTGCAGTGACTCCTTGAATGGACCGTCCACGGATCAAGCGTTCCTTCACTGCTTTGCGATAGATGACGGAGGCGGTCTCGAGGATGTTCTTGGGCAGGCTTAAGGCGTTGGCGATTTTGCTGATTTCCGACAACGCGTAGGCGAGGTTGCGTTCGGTGGCGTCTGAAACTCGGATGCGACGCTGCCATTTCCTTAGACGGTAGACCTGGGCTTTTTGACCTGGCGAAAGACGTTTGCCGTAGACGTCTCGGTCGTGCCAGTCAATCATGGTTGACAAGCCTTTGTCGTGTATGGTGTACGTTAACGGAGCACCTACTCGCGTTCTCTTCGCCCGTTGCTCATCGTCGAACGCCCTCCACTCAGGGCCTCTGTCTTGAAGCTTTGCGGCGATGACAATGCCACAATCCATGCAGACAATCTCAGCCGTCTCATAGTCGCGTATCAGGCGGTCGCCCCCGCACTCGGGGCATCTTTGAACCTTCAGCGGTTGCGCGGAGGCAGCAGCCGTCGAGCTTCCTTCATCTTCCATATTTTCGCTTCTCCTTTCTCCCAGTAGAGGGGACCGTATAAAGCATGCTCTTAACCAGACGCAGCGGCTCGGGTGATGCGGGTCTCACTGTAACGTAGGGTGACGAGACTAGGCCGATAACGTCGAGAACCGCCCCCACATCCTTCAAGTTCTCGTCGACGACCGTGTCGCCTATCCTCGGCAGGGTTTCTGCCTTCAGAACCAAATTTCGACTCGAGCTCACGTGAAGCACGTAACCTAGACGCTTCAACTTTATGGGACCCCTCGTAAAAGGACGAAAAATGGAAAAACTCCGTCTTATTTAAAGGTTGCGCAACCGAAAAATTTAAAAGGAGAAAAGAGTCGCCCGAAAAATGGTAATATCGGCGAATGAAAACAGCAAATAGCTCGTCTAGTAGCTTCTGCTTGAGTTGCCGTCTGCGTAACTCTGAAATATCATCGCGTCAAACAAATACCTTTTCATCATCCGGCAAGAAAATAGAAATACAAAAGAACAAAATAAACATAATGTTCAAGAAGGAGGCGGGAAAATGCGAAAACAGCAAAAGACGGTTCTTTGGCCATCTTACGTCGACTCTTCAAGGACGAGGAAGGAAGGGAGGAAAGTTTCGAAGAGCGTCGGGGTGCTCAATCCCACATTGGCTGAACTGCAGGGGGCGGCGGAGAAGCTGAAAATGAAGCCGGAAGCTGAGGCGGACGCTACACATCCGTCGTCTCCTTGGAGAAAAACTGGAAGAATACTGGTGCAGAAGAAGGGGACCAAAACTCAGACCGTTATGAGGATTGCTAAGGAAATAGCAGCCATGCGCCAGCAAACGAAGAAGTAGGGTCAATCATTCCTTTGCTTCTTTGGGCATCAGAGTCGCGTTTATCAGGCCCTGCTGTCCCGGGCGCGAGGTTACAAGTGCAGAACCATGCTCAGTCTCTATGATCGTCCCCTTTGTGATGACGCCGCGGCGGTTGTAGTCCACGTTAGCCGGGTTTCGCACGACTCTCAGGATTTCCATCTTTTCAGTCTTCCCCGTCGTGGTGTCGGAAATGTTTGCGTGGTTTTCGCTGAGGGCGCGGGTCTTCAGGTTTCCTCCTCGCCGTCGAACCATTTTCAGCTTTCTTTCACCCATGGTGGTTTCGGCTGGAAAGGCCCCTCTCTCGAAGCGACGCTTCTTACGGTGTGCAACTTTGCGGCCGCCTGAAAGCTTCTTCTTGTGCGAATCACCGTGCCAAACAGACAAGACAACATCTCCAAGGGAAACTTGATGAGACTACCAAACTTCGGCATATAAGCTTAGCGCTAAGGCTCTTCTTCTCCGGCTTTGGCCTCGTCGAACCCGAAAACCGTTCTGAGCTTCCGCTTCATCGTGCGCAAGTCGTGGCTAAAGCCGAAGTAGTCGGCGAAAAGCTGAGTTGTCCGCAGAACATTTGTGCGCCCTACGCGTTCCCGCGTTATCAAACCCAGCTCCTCCAGCTGTCTGAGGTGAGTGTAGACGTGAGTGCCACGTACATTCAAAACCTGCTTTTGCGATACCGGCTGCCTATAGGCCACATATGAGAGGGTTTTCAGAGGACCAGTCGTCAAGAGTGGGCGAACAGCAAGCCTTTGAACATGGGAAGAAAACTCTGTCTTCAGCTGCATGACAAAGCGCTCGTCTTCTAACTCCAATATCTCCAAGCACGTTTCCCGACTATCGTATTCCTCTTTCAGGATGCGTGCAAGCTGCTGAACAATCTTTGGGGAGCGCGACTTTATCACGGACGCAAGGGTTTTCAGGTCTAAGGGTCTGCCTGCCACGTACAACGCCGCCTCTATCAACGCCAAGCGTTGTCTCTGCTTGTTCGCTTCTGGCGACGTGGTTTCAGGCGAGGCTTGCTTCGTTTCCATCAACAAAAGCGTCTCCACCCGTGGAGATGTAGATTTCGCCGAACTCTTCTTCCTGCCATAGCCAGACTCCCTGTCTTTGGGCCAAGAAGAGGAGGAGGATGAACGTGCGAATTGTTTCAAGCCTGTTCTTCCCGAAAATCAAGGCGGTGAAGGTTAGAAACGGTTTTCCCTTGGAGAGCTGAAGCATCTCGTCATAAAGCCTCTCCATCAGAGTCTCGACTTCCATCAAGTAGCGGTCGATTTCAGGCAGTATCTCAGCCGGCGTGGGGAGGATGGGTTCTATGTGGGGTTTCAGGGGCAGCAGCTTCTCACCTTTCAGAACTGAGTCCAACGCTTCCAGAAGCTGCTCGATCGTAGTCGACGTCAACTCATACCGCAACGGAAGGAAAATCGGCGGTGGAACGAAGTCTGCCGGGAGCTTGGGCGGAGTAGGAGGCTCCTCAAGCTTCAACAAAAGCTTTGACTTCATCAGGTATATGAAGGCGGAGGAGTCTAAGGCTACACCTGAAGCGCGAAAATCAACCTCCCCGTGCTTCCGCATCTCCTCGAGGAAAGACATGAGAAGAAAGGATATGTTGACGTTCCAAGGCTTCACCTTCTCCAGCTTGTGGATTTCAAACAGAATGTTCCACGGAGGGTGAAGGTAGAAGGGCTTCCTCACGGACACTAAGCCTTAGCCTCCGTGAACACGGTAGAAACCACGTTAGAGACTCCGTTGCGCTCGTAGACTCCGTAGACTTTCTGGGCCTTGTTTACCAGCTCAGGCTTCAGAGTGACCGCTATGAACTGCGACTTTTCAGACTCTTCTGCCAAAAGCTCTCCCAGTTTGGCGACATGGAAGGCGTCCAGGTGGGCGTCAACTTCGTCTAAGACGTAGAAGGCGGCTGGCGTGAACTCTTGGATTGCTAACAGAAACCCCACCGCCGACACCGACCGTTCTCCGCCGCTGGCGCCTGTTACGAGTATGGGCGGTTTGTTGGGAAACTGGACTAGCATATCTACGCCCCCTGCGAACGGTTCTTCGAGATTTTCCAGCTTCAGCTCCGCGTTGCCTCCTCCAGTCAGCTTCGAGAAGTATCTTACTAGGTTTTCGTTTATCTTCCCGAAGGCATCCATGAAGATTGAGCGTTTCTTGAGTTCAACCTCGTTCATGAAAGCTACTATTGCCTGTTTCTCTCGTTCCAATTCATTCATACGCAGGGACAGTTCCTTGTATCGGGAGATTTGTTCAGCGTAATGGGAGAGGGCGAGTTGGTTGACGGCTCCTAGGCGTTCCAGCTCGAACCTCATCATCTTAAGCGACGTCTCAGCTTCCTCAAGCTGCTCTGGAGTTATGAGCATTGCTTCTTCGCAACCGACGTCTCTAAGCTGCCGCCTAAAACTGTCCAGTTCCAGCTGCGACGTTTGAACCGATAGTTGGAGCTGATTGTGCAGGCGTTCAGCGTGCTCGTATTCAGCATCTATCTTCTTCAGCTCATTGTCAATGTCGTCTATCTGAGCCGTAAATTTCTTGGCTTCCTCCCTAGCGCTCAACACAGTGCGAGAAAGCTCTTCTCGCGATTTCTCAAGAGCCAAGAGCTCTTCTTTCAGACCCTCTTTTTCCTGCAGCGCCTCGCTAACTTCCTTCTCCACAATGGAGAGCTGCTTTTCCACCTTCCCGAGCTGGATTTTGACGTTTTCGTAGCCAAGCCGCAAGACGTTGTCGTATTTAGACCGCAGAGTGGAGAGTTCTGTTTCGATGCTACCCGAGTTTTGCCTAAGAGTTATCACACTCTCGGCCAACCTGTCGCGTTGCACCTCCAACTCTTGAATATGTGTCGGGTCAGTTTTGCGCCGCAGCTCAACCAGCTTACTTCGCAGTATCTGCATCTCTTTTCGGATTGAACTCCGCTGTACTTTCTGTAGTCCTATCTCCATGCTTTCCTTCTCAAGCTTGAACTGCACGCCTTGAATGTGGAAGTCAATGCGTCGTGTGCTTCGCCTTGTGACTCTTACGCTCCTTTTCACCCTGTCTATCTCTGCCTCTAGTGTCGTGATTCCGTCAGAAAGCCTCGTTATCTCACTACGAGTTCGCTCTATCTCCTCTTCGAAGAATGAAACATCCCTACCTCTTTTCGCCAGGTGTTCATGAAGGGCTCCTACCGCCTCGTCAAGGCTTTTGAGAGCGCTTTCGCTTGGTATTATCGTAGAGAAATCGATGGGAGCACGGAAAAAGCCGCTTTCCAGTCCTCCACCGGATTCATAAACGTCTCCGCCCATCGTAACGCTTCTGTACCCTTTTCGACTGACATCTAACGCTACCTTATCATTACCCATAACGAGGGTGTCGCCGAAGACAAACTCGACAGCAGGCTCGTGCTCTCTCGCACACTTAACGAAGGCTGTTGCCAGCCCTTCCACGTCTCTAGCTTCAGGAGCCCTCACAGCCTTTCTGACCAACCCCTTCACGGGGATAATCTTGATTCTGCCGAGTTTTAGCCGCCTTAACGTTTCAGCGCATGTAAACGCGGAGTCGAAATCCTGCACGACGAGAGCGTCAAGCCAACTCGCCCCAGCAGCTTCGAGGGCGTTCTTGTAGTGCCCCTCGATCTTGATCAGATTCTTGAGACGACCGTAAACACCAGAGATCACCCCGAGCTCGCTCAATTCCTCTATGTTTCTCAAGGCGTTCTCTTCCGCAGCCATCGTTTCCGCGAGTTCTCGTTGCGTAGCGAACTCCACGACTGCTTCGCGTGCCGTGCCAGCAATTTTGCCTGCTTCGTCAACTTCCCGTTCGACAGCTTCTTTCTGCACGATTTTTCGTTCAAGCGATTTGTGCAACTCGCTCAGCTGCGTCTTCTGTTCCATCTGCAACGCTCCCAAATCATTAAATGATTTCCCGAGTTCTTCAAGGGTAACGCCGAACCGCTCTCTGCGAGCTTTCAGGTCGCTCAGCCTGTGGACTAATGCTTTCTTGGATGCCTGCTTCCGAGCGTAGTCTGCCTTCAACTCGCCGAGCTCCTGGTAGAGCTTGTCTAGTTGCTGTTCAGCTTCCCTGATTTCCTTGCTGTTTTCCCCTATGTTTTCCCACAGGTGCTTTGTCTCCGCGGCAAGAGTGTCATGCTTTGACTTCCGGTCTTCGAGTTCACTCAACAGCTGCTCCTTCCGCCTTTTCAAATGCTCTGTCGTCTTTCTGTTCTCGACTATTTCCTTGCGCATCGCATCGTGCTGTTGAATGTCGTTTTCCCGGATCTTCTTCAATCCTTCAAGGGTAGTGCTACCAGCACCAATCTTAGTTGCGAGTTCGGGCAGCCTTGACTTCAGATCTCCGATCTTTATCTGAACTTCGAGAACTCGTGAACCGCCGCCCTCTACCATATCTGAGCTAAGTCTTCGCCATTCACTCTCGATTGAGTGGCGATTCTCCCGTATCCTGTTTCTCAATTGTCGCAGACTATCAACCCTGCCTTGGGCTTCTGCGAATTTCGAAGATGCTCCATTCAGCTTTTCTCTTGTAAGCGCTATCTGATAGGAAAACTTCATTGCGTCAAACCGCTCGATCTCAGTCTGTATACAGTTATACCTGAGCAGCTCGTTCCTTTCCCGCTCAAGGTCGTCGACTCGCTTCTGCACTTCGTCGATCCTTCCCATAGCGGTTCGAATCGAGATTTCAGCCGCTCTAAGCTTCTCCTCTGCCTCCGCCTTCTCCGCGTCGTACTGTGCGATGCCCACCATGTCCTCAATGACTTTCCTACGCTCGCTCGAAGAAATGTCCGTCATGCGGGTTATAGTGCCCTGCAGTATTATGTTATGGCCGGTGGACGTTATCCCAGCTATGGAAAGCATGTTGTTGATGTTCCCTCTCGAGACTCTTCGCCCGTTAAGGCGGTAGACGCACTGTCCATTCCTGAAGACTTCCCGGGAGATGGTTACTGTGCCCGTCTCTACGGGTATGCGGCCGTCTTTGTTGTCGAATTGGACCACGACTTTGGCTGACTTCGTCTTTTCGACTCCCGTGTCTGGTGAGCCGTGGAAGATTAGTTTGGGGAGGTTTTCGGCGCGCATTCTTCTTGCGCTCAGCTCGCCGAGGACGAATAGGATGGCGTCGACGATGTTGGTCTTTCCGCTTCCGTTCGGGCCTGTGACAACTGTAAAGCCTTTGTCAAAGGTGACCGACACTGTTTTTGGTCCAAAAGATTTGAAACCCTTTAATTCGACTTTCTTGAGGTGGGGCATCTTCTCGACGTCGCTCCGCGGCTGGCTTCTTTGCCAACATATCGGCTTTATAGCTTCTTCTAAGGAATCCTTCTATAAATAACTTAATCCCATGCTTAAAGGTTCTTAGACAGACAGGTCTAACTCTTTTGTGTTCGTCGGCATTTCTCTGCCATCTTCTTGACAAATTCTTTCACTTTTTCTTCGTCACCGTGCAACAGGATGTAGCCGCCTTCTTGTATTCTGTGTGAAAGCTTCAATTCATCAGCCAACCTTTCCACGTCTTCTTTGAGGAGTTCGTCTGAGGGCAGGATTCTTATCCAATGCTCGTCCCTCGGAAGCCCAGGGATGAAACGTGAAGGGGCAGCGTCGGCTCTTTCTTCATCTTCTTTTCGAGCCTTGTCCAGTCTGTTTACCCACTCTTCGGCGCAAGCAGAGCCGAGCTTTTCTTTCGCCGTGTTTATGAGGGTGGATTCGACCTCCATCAGATAGCCCTCTATCGTCGGGATTGACTCTAGGCGTGCGGTGTCAGCTCTGTAGATGCTTATTAGGGTTTTCGCTGAACGCAGCGAAGCCATGACTTCCGGGAGGATTGTGAGTTGCTTCTCTCGAAACTCGGCTATGAAGGTTTCTAGGGTTTCCCACCATCGTTGGTAGCCCAAAGGTTTCCTCTCCTGTTCTTTGTCTGCGGATGTAAAGGAATAAGGGAAGGATTCTTAGATAAATTTTTGCGGCAAAGAGATGTCTGGTTCGGAAAGACTTTATTGTCCGTTGTTGAGAAAGATGCTGATGCGCCGGGGTAGCCTAGCTTGGTATGGGCGCCAGACTCATAATCTGGAGAACAATGGAGGCCAAACGCCCGATGTCCAGAGGTCGCGGGCTCGAATCCCGCCCCCGGCACCATAAATTGGACTAGATGAAATACTCCATACTGTCGCCCATTTCCATACGGGAATCTGATGGTGGAATGTCCAAGGTTCTGGTCGTTTACGAGTCTAAGCATGGCAACACAAAACTCGTGGCGGAAAGAATCGTGGAAGGCGTAGAGGTTTTCGTTAGCGTGGCGAAGGAGATCGACTTCGACGCCTTTCATAGTTATGATGTCATCGTGATTGGCTCGCCAAACCACATCGGTGGACCCACTAGGGGCGTCAAGAAGCTTATTGACAAGCTTGGAAAACTCAAACTGGGCGAGAAGGGGGGTGCTGTTTTCGACACGTACCTGGAGGAGGGTTTTAATGAGGCAGTCAAGAAAATGGAGAAACGGATAGCTGAGAAGGCCGCGTGTGGCAGGACTGCTAGTGCCTGGGCTGTCCGTAGGGGTTATGGGAACGAGGGAACCAGCTCTCAAAAAAGGGTTTTCCAAATGCGGCGGGTTTGGACACAAGGTGGCTGCTAGGTTGAAGGCTTGACAAAAGATTTAAGCCATTGCTTCTTGAAATGTTGCACATCTGAGCGTGCCTCGGTAGCTCAGCCGGTAGAGCGATAGCCTTGTAAGCTGTAGGTCGCGGGTTCGAATCCCGCCCGGGGCTCCA
>CAYGVX010000012.1:0-37194 GCA_964353725.1 uncultured Candidatus Bathyarchaeia archaeon | reverse complement strand
ACGACTTCTCCAAGCAAGAAGGCCCCGTAGGCTGCGAACGCTATTCCATAGATCCCGCGGCTCCTCAACGGCTTGGCAAGGTCTCGGAGCTTGGTCTTCGAGATAAACGCCAACGCTGCCACTCCGACAAAGGTCGCTGCCAGTACGTCAAACCCCAGCTTTGCCAGTGCAGGTGCTACCACTTCAAGCCCGACCGCCACAACTATCGTTATCAATATGGGCGAGAAGATGGTGATGAAAGTCTTAATGTCAGCGTTCAACGTGCCGGCTCCACTCATCGTCGCGTCAGGCTTGGGGTTTCTGGTTTTCCAGAATCCAACAACGTAGCCTACGACAATCATAACTATGACTACTGGAATCTGCCGCAGTATCAGGGCAGACACGGTCGTTCCAGCCAGAAAGGCAGCCAGTATCAAGACTTGGCTTATCGGGTAGACGGGGAAGATTGTGTGCCTGAACCACAAGTTGACGTACGCCTTCTTTTCAGCCTTGAGTCCAATCTTGTCTCCTTCAGTCTCCACGAGAGGCGCCGACATCAGTGCCCCGCCCGCGACGGGGAGGAAGCCGATGATAGCTGGGAGCATGCTTAGTACAATTTTAGGGTTTCTGAATATTCTGCCCAAGCTTTCGCTGAGTCGGTTGATGAATCCCGTGTCTTTGTACAGCTGGCTGAGCCACATGATGCCGAACGTTGCCAGAACGACCGATAAAGTGAGGAGACTTGTCGAAGTGGTGAAGACTATGACTGGGAGTTCTTGCCATGAGATCGCGAGCAACGCTAGGATGATTGCAGTTGCATTTAGCGTTATGCCAAGGTTTACTCGCTTGTACAGCATTAGCCCTAGAAAGGCGAACGAGAGAGCGATGGCGACCAAGGGATTCGCGTATATCAAGGCACGGCACCTTTCCTTTGTCCTTGTTGGCTTCTCCAAAAACACGTCTAGGCTGATAACTCTTACGTCGAACTGGGTCCTACACACAAAACCAGAGACGACCTACCCTTTCTTTTCGACCTGCCCCCCATCGTCTCTGTTGATCCCCTCACAGCCTTGGCGTCATGATGCAGACCCCAAGATGTATACGCGCTTCTCTCCAATATCTGCTCAAAATACTGATTCTCTCTTCATAATCTTGTTATTTTCGTAGCCCTATTCAAAGCTGAGATGACATCGACATGAGCGTTTCCCAAGAGCTCCAAAATATCCGCATTGGATTAGAGGAAGAATCGCGTTCCTTGAACGAGGAGCGACAGAAGTTGGAAGAAAAATTGAAGACGCTTCGAGACAAAGTTGCTATAGAAGAGCTTCGGAGGAGCAACCAGGCAACACGAGACGCAGTATCTCAGCTGAAAACCGAAATAAACGAACTGGAACAGAGACTGAACAATCCCACAGCGGCACCGCAGCCCTGCCAGCAACCCCAAGGAAATATCACTGAGAGCATCGCCACCTTGAATCCTGAAGCTCCCGCTATGGAGCAACAGGTCGACGACAAGAAGCCCGAAGAGAAAAGAAGACGATTCTTCTAAACGGCCTACGGAATAGCAGCGGCGTTCCTTCTCTTCCATAACAGAGCTTTCGTTGCTTGATTGAACAAGCGGACGCACTCGGCCCCATAAATAGACACCCTCTGCCGGTCAGCCCTACTCCAGCTCCAACTCTGCCATCAATCCTTTCAGCGGATGCGGGAACACGTGACTCTTCTCGGGCAGAAAACTCACAGTCACTTTGTCACCTTCACTGAGCCATTCTCTCCCTAGGCTGGGCATCACGACGGTGATCGAGTCGTCGTTTGCCAGGCGAATTTCGTACCGAATATCCGTCCCCTCGAACCTAACCCTCTCAACGACCCCACCCAACCCGTTAGCCAACTTTTTGCTGCTCTTTGTCATCACGAAGGCTTCAGGCCTAACAGCCAAGACTATCCTATCATCCTCAGCCACGCTGCTTCTCTTGGCTTTGACCTCCAAGTCCCCGCGGAGTCGCACCCTCGCAAACTCGTCTTCTACTTCAACCACTCGTCCTTCCAAGAAATTGGATTCTCCGATGAAGTTGGCCACAAAAACCTGCTGCGGCTCCATGTACAACTCATAAGGAGTTCCCACCTGCAAGATGCGACCCTTTCTCATCACAGCTATCCTGTCTGAGATAGCCATCGCCTCGGCTTGGTCGTGGGTCACGTGAACGGCCGTAAGCTCCAGATCCTTCACGAGCCGTCTTATGTCGTACCGCAACTCGTTGCGAATCTTCGCGTCCAAAGCTCCAAGTGGTTCATCCAAGAGCAGAATCTTTGAACCGGCCGCCAACGCCCTCGCGACTGCCACGCGCTGCATCATGCCGCCGCTCAACTCATGGGGATACGCGTCAGACCTCTTCTCCAGCTTCACCATCTGCAACATCTCACGTCCAAGCCGCGAAGCCCTCTTCTCCTCCCAGGCTTTCACCCTGGGTCCATAGGTGACGTTGTCGAAGACGTTCATGTGTGGGAACAGGGCGTAGGTTTGGAAGACGAAGCCTATTCCACGATCCTCGGGAGGCACATCATTCACTCTGGTGCCATCAATGTAAATCTCTCCCTCGTCAGGCTGAATCAAACCCGCAACCATCCTCAGCAACGTCGTCTTTCCACAGCCGCTGGGACCTATAAGCGAGAAATACTCCTTGTCATCAATCTCCAAGCTGGCGTTGTCGACCGCCAGAATCTTCTTGCCAAAACGCTTCGTCACGTTCACTAACCGTATTTTGGGCATGCAAGATCACCACGGACTCAGTAGACGGCTTTCCTCCCAGTTCCCAGTTTGAGGAAGAGTAAAACTATGAAAGAAAGGATAATAAGAATTCCGCAGCCTAGCCCGACTTCTGAAGCAGTGGCAGGAACAGTTCCCTTCACCCAGTCGACTAGCAGAACAGGCGCAGTGCGCAGGTTGGAGACCACTGCTAGAGTTGCCCCGGTCTCGCTAACGCTTCTCGTCAGCACCATTATGGCTCCAGCGAGCAGCGAGTACTTGGTCAACGGCAAGATTATGGTTCGGAAGACGGTGAACGGTCGGGCTCCGTGGATGCGGGCAGCGTTCTCGAGCTCTACGTCCGTGCGCTCTATCGCGGCGGCCATGGACCTCACGAAGTAGGAGTAGGTGATTGACAAGTGGGCCAAGATTAGAAGGGCCATTTCAGGCATAAACGCGAAGTTGCTCCAGAAAATGCTCAGAGATGCACCAAGAGCGGTCGATGGCACGATTATCGGAATGTTGACGAGGATATCCAGAACGGCTGAAACAGCTTTTCCCATTCTTCTTCGGGCTATTAAAATAGCCATTGGTAGCCCTGCTAGAACACTTAAAACCGTTGCTAGTCCTCCGACGAGGTATGATAAACCTATACTCGACCAATAATCTTGCCAGACTCCCGCGCTCGAAACTGCCTTGTTCAAGGTGCCGTCCATAATCGCGTTTACTGTTGGGAGGGCGACGAAGAGTGAAGGGGTTATTATCAGCATGAAAAAGACAGTTAACGCTGTGATGTCTCTTGAGGCGCTTACAGTTCTTGAACTCAGTCTTCGCTCGAAGGAGGGGAAGACACGTCGGATTGGCACTCGCAACCTTGATCCAAAGGTGAGTATGACGCCGAAAATCGCGCATGAAACCACTATGAGAACCAAGCTCACAAACACGAGGGCGCCTTGTTGGTTTGTGTCCCTCATGTTTTTCACGAAAATAGCGCCACTTTCAAAGCTGTCTCCAGCCACCATTATCGTTGCTCCAGTTTCACTTATCGACCTAGCGAAAGCAAGCATGAAAGCACCTATCAAACCGGGCTTTAAGATTGGGAAAGTTATGGTTCTGTCTGCAGTTAGGGGTGAGGCCCCCAGCGTCCTTGAAGCCTCTTCGAGGGTGAGTTGATAGTCGAGAAGTGCGCCCACCATCACTCGCACGATCACCGGGAAAGAAAAGACGAAATGAAGGAGTGTCACCAAAAGCCATCCTGGGGAAACGACGCTCTGTCCGAAAAGAGATGAAACTCCTTGCGGGTCGCTCCAGAAAAGCTTCAAGGAGTAGCCAAGTGCCACTGTTGGAACCACGAAGGGTATGTCGGCCAGAGTGTCCACGATGCTTATCCATCTCGTTTTCTTCCTGACGATGAACCATGCCAAAGGTATCCCTGCGACCAAGTCGATCGCGGAAACGAAGAGTGCAACTGCAAAAGAAGCCCAGATGGCATTCGCTGCCCTGGACATCAGCGTCGGATTTTCAGTGATTTCGCCGACGAGGCTCCACTTCAACCCTATTCCAAAGATGGGCGGAATGAGAATTAGTGCGAAGAAGAATAGTACTGCGCCTATGTAAACTAGTTGCCTAACTCTTGGGTAGGCTGAAATCTTGTCGAGGACAGTTATTCTGAATCTTGGCAACTCGGTTTTCTCTCATCTCGAAGACGTTTGCAGTGTTGGCTCATCACCAGTTGTTCTAGTATTCTCTCGTGGCCGCCAGAATCCTCACGTAGTCCGCTGTGTCGTCGCATGAGTCTGCCACGTGTTCCATTTCCTCCGCCAAGTCTCTTAGAAAGAGCACGGTTGCAGTAGCCATCTCGCTCGAGTGTTCGAGCAGGAGCTCCTTTATCCTCTGATACCGTTCGTCTATCTCGCCTTCGATCTTGTCTATCGTTATCGCAAGCTGTTTGGCTTCAGTAGGAGTAATTCCAAGCGCTTCGATTGCTTTGCGTAGAATCTTCGTTATCTCGACCAGTTTGGTTGCAGTCTCCACAAGGGGTTCCCAGAAGACTTCCACAATCTTTGTCCTGAGTATCAAGTCGAGGCTTCTCGCCGCGTCTTTAACATGATCCGCCATCTCGTCAAGCCTTTTCACAAGGTGCATTATGTCCTCGCGGTCATGCGGTGGCATGCTATCCTTCGTAAGCTCCTCGAAGATCGTTCTCCGCAACTCGTCTATTTCATGCTCGATCTTTGACAAACGTTCAATATGGATTCTAGCTTCTTTCGCTTCACCTTTTGAAGCCGCTGTCACGGCCTTCTGTAAATCAGCAACCGTGTCAGTGGCAAGAATCATCTGTTTGTCTGCAAGCTCCAGAACCTTTGATTTACGCCTTCTCGCAAACCATTTCTCCAAGTTCTCACCTTTTCAAGAACCCATCTTTAACATGCAAAAACATATAAGAGCTGCGCAAACAGCCGAGTTTAAGGCTCGTGCCTTGTCAGCTTTTATATATGCACTGTTTGGATATGGTTCTGGAGAGTTTAATGTCGGGCGAACATTCTTCTGATTTGGCTATTGTCGAATCACAGTTGAAGGGCAAGACTCTGCGGGTGTATTGGTATCTGCTCGGCGCGTCTGACCGCAGTGGCGGGGTAAGGGAAATCCAGCGCTCCCTACACTTCTCTAGCCCCAGCATCGCCCTCCATCATCTGGAGAAGCTGCAGAACCTCGGCCTCGTGACAAAAAGAGATACAGGCGAGTACGTTCTCAAGGAGGAAGTTAGAGTGGGTCTGCTGAGGTTTTTCACGAGAGTGGGACGTTTTCTGGTGCCCCGCTACCTCTTCTACTCTGTCTGGCTGTCCACCATGCTTCTAACCTACTTGCTGCTCTACGGCATAACAGGCGGCATCCACAACTTTTTTGCCCTAACATTCGGAGGCGTCAGCTGCCTAATCCTATGGTCTGAGACGATTAGGCTTTGGAGGGAAAAACCTTTTTGACCACGCAGGCGCCCGTTCTAAAACATAGAACTAAAAGCAACTCGGCCCCATCTAACACATGGAGAGAGCTGCCGTGATTAAAGCCCTAGCATACGTAACCATAGCCCTAGTTCTCGGCGTAGCCATGACTCTTCTTCCCACATGGCTTTTCCTAGCCAAGACCGATCAGCCCTACGCGAGTTATGCTGCCCGACTTTCCAGCGGTAGGATCCCCCTGCTGGATCAAGAAGGGGATAGCCACGGCGAACCGATCATGCCTCAGTGGCTGGGAATAGCTGGAGCAAGCTTTGTCGTGGCCTCCGTCGTCTACATCTTGTTCAAGCGTGAGACTCTGGATCCCTTTGCTCGAGATTCTCCTCGCTGATTTTGGACTCGGCTTTTCCGCTTTTCAAGGCTTTGCGTGCATGAGTCACGTAGCCAGTGTGCCCCGTGATGAGGGTCTCCGGCCGCGTCTTGCCCGCAACCACCTGCATCCCCCGCATTATACATTCAAAAGTGTCGATGTCAACGAACCCGTTCCGCTCCAGAGCCTCCACCGTCTTCACAACCTGGTCTATTGTAGGGCTGAATGAGACTATGCCCCCGCTGCCTTTCAGGGCAGAGTAGGCATGGGGTACCACTAGCCACGGAGTCGCCAGGTCCAACACAACCGAGTCCACGTTCGTCTCGTCAATGCGCAGGGTAACATCCTTGCATTTGAGTTCAACCAGTTCCTCCGCTTGGGCTTTCTTCAGGTTCTTGAGCGCGACTTCCTGAAACTCTGGACGAACATCATAGCTGTAGACTCGTCCACTGGGCTTCACGTGGAAGGCTAGAGCAGTTGTTAAGGCGCCTGCGCCTGTACCAGCCTCTACTACTCGGCTGCCTGGGCCTACTCCGCCGAACATGATTATGAGGGCTATATCTTTTGGGTACACTATCTGGGTTTTCCGCTGGGCTTTGAATACGAAGTCTCGAAGCGTAGGCTTCAGGGCTACGAATTCCACGCTGAGGCTGCTGAGGACTCGTGTGCCGTATTTCTTGCCGATTAGGCTTCCTAGCTGGATGTATCCTTTGTGAGTGTGGAAGCTTTTTCCATTCTCAGCCTTGATTAAGTAGGAGCGCTTCTTGTTCAAGTACAGGAGTATGTGGTCGCCTTCTCGTATGGCTTGGCTTCTGGGCATGAAAGGTATTGAGTTTGGCATGCTTTAAAAGATGTTTCTTTCAGATGGCGTCTGGACGAAAGCAGAGACTTGAGATATTGCTTGTATTTGAGCGGAAGGCCTAGGCTCTATCTATGTCTGTAGAAAGGCTTATTGTATACGGAGACGGCGAGGCAGCGCGAAAAGCAGTCAAAACAAAAGAAAAAGACATGGGATGCTTGTCTGAGAGATTTAGCATGAAATAGCCAGCTTTACGGCTCATTTTTGCCACGAAAAGAAATATAAACTACGTTGTTGCTGTTGATTTGCACAGCTGGAAAGAAGAATGCCGAAATTCGGATACTCCGTCACAGAGCTAGATACTGAAAAAACTGTGAAAGCTAGTGGACGCGAGCTTAGAATATCCCATAAACATGCAAGAGAAGTGTGCCGGACAATCAAGGGCATGCGCTTGGAAAGGGCAAAACGGTTCTTGGGACAGGTAGTAGAGAAGAGAACGCCTGTTCCCTTCCGCAGGTTCACCAAGAAACTCGGGCACCGACATGGAATGCAGAAAGCCATGGTGGGCAAGTATCCAGTCAAGGCAGCTGCGGAAATCTTGAACGTTCTTGAGAGCGCGGAGGGAAACGCTGAATTCAAAGGTTTAGACGTCGAACGCCTCCGTATACGACACGCATCAGCATACCCGGGAATCAAGCTGAAACGCGCCACCCCCCGAGCGATGGGACGTTCTTCCCCGAAGAATAACGTACTAACACACGTCGAAGTTGTTTTGGAAGAGATCGGAGAGAAGTCTAAGGAAGTTGCCTAATGTCCGTGGTTAAGCATTTCATCGATGAATCCATTAAAAGGACGGAAATCGACGAGTTTTTACGGAACGAGCTTGAGAACGCAGGCTACGGCGGCATAGACATTTCAAAAACGCCGCTTGGAACTCACATAGTAGTGCACGCCATGCGCCCCGGAGTCGTCATCGGCCGAGGCGGAGAGACCATAAAAGGCCTCGCAATAGTTTTGGAAGAGAAATTCGGGCTTCCCAGCCCTCAAATCTCAGTGGCGGAAATCGAAATCCCTGAGCTCAACGCTTACGTCATCGCCTCTCGTATCGCTTCAGCTTTGAAGAGAGGCGTTCACTTTAGAAGGTCTGGTTACTGGGCGCTTAACCAGGTGATGGAATCTGGGGCGCTTGGAGTCGAAATCATCATAAGCGGCAAACTGCGTGGGCAACGGGCAAAGTACGAGAAGTTTCGCACGGGGTACCTCCCCAAGAGCGGAGAGCCTCCATTAAGGTATATGAAGAGAGCGGAAATGCACGTTCAGATGAAACCCGGCATTTTCGGTGTAAAAGTCCGTCTGATGCCCCCTCATTCGGACTTTCCAGATAAGATAAAGATAATCCAGCCTGTGGCAAAAGAGGGAGCTCAGGCTGAGACGCCTAAAGAGGAAGCAGAAACAGTTGAGAAAGCCGAAACCGAGACTGCGACAGCTGAGAACGAGCAAGAGAAAAAGGAAGTGAAGGGAGAAGAGGGAGAGGGCGAGAAGAAGGAGGCGACCGAATAATGCCCGTCGTCAGACTCAAGGAACTCCGAGACATGCCCTCAGAGGAGCGTAGACGAAAAATCACAGAGCTGCGGACCGAGCTTGTCAGGCTTAGGACTATGATTAAGGCAGGCGGCTCGATTGAGAACACTGCACGCGTGAGAGAGCTTCGTAAAGCCATTGCCCGCACGTTAACTGTCGAACGCGAAGCCGAACTCGCAGAGACAAAGGAGGCTAAAAAGAGTTGAAGATTACACCTGAAATCGTTCAACAAGAGTTCATTGGCTTGATGGCAAAAGTCGCTAGATCATCCAACCCAGTCTGTGTTGGCATCAAAGGCACGATAATCAACGAAACACGAAATACATTCGTGATAATGCAAAATAAGAAGAGAAAGACCATCGCCAAGAACCAGTCAGTTTTCCGCTTCACACTGCCAGACGCCACTATTGTGGAGATTGAAGGCACGGTCCTCTTGGGAAAACCTGAGGATCGATTGAAGCGACGAATTAGGAGGCTCTGGTAGACAAATGTCGACGCTTTTACTGAAGAAGCCGAAAAAATCATGCGCTGACCCCAAATGCCCCTTCCACGGTAGCCTCTCCGTCCGTGGACGCGCCCTAGACGGCTTGGTCATCAGCGCGAAGATGGACAAGACAGCTATAATCAGGCGAGACTACCTTAACTACGTGCCTAAATTCAGACGTTACGAGAGAAGACACAGCCACATACCCGCTCACAACCCGCCTTGTCTGAACGCCAAGGAAGGTGACAAAGTACGAGTCGCTGAATGCCGTCCCCTGAGCAAAACAGTGTCTTTCGTGGTTGTTGAAAAACTGGAGGAGAAGTAGTTGGCTGCTAAAGCTAAAGGGCGTGGGCTTATCGCGAAGGCGATGAGCGGACACGGACCAAAAATCACTCGAGGTGTACTTATGGGCACAATGCTGAACTGCGCTGACAACACAGGAGCTCGAGCTCTCAGAATGGTGCAGGTCAAGGGCTACAGGGGGCGACTCAGAAGAATTCCATCCGCAGGCGTAGGAGACTTGGTTGTGACCTCTGTGCGAAAGGGAACTCCCGACATGCGCAAAAAACTCTTCCAGGCCGTGATTGTACGTCAAAGAATGCCCTTCCGCCGTGCAGAGGGCATATGGGTTCAGTTTGAAGACAACGCCGCCGTTATTATGACTCCTGAAGGCGAGATGAAAGGCTCAGAGATCAGGGGACCGGTGGCTAAGGAAGCCGCTGAAAGATGGCCTCGAATAGCGAGCGCCGCGAGCATAATCGTGTAGGTGAACACAATGAGGATCACAAAGCCACGAACACAGCGCAGAAATCTTTTCCAAGCCCCAGCTCACATTCGCCACAAGCATTTCTCGGCGCCCTTATCTCCGGAACTGAATAGAAAGCATGGAACAAACGCTGTCCCCGTAAGAGTAGGAGACACAGTTCGTATTATGAGGGGTGACCGCAAGGGGTTCGAAGGCAAAGTCAGCAGAGTCGACCGCGCAAAATACAGAATATTCGTTGAGGGCGTCACACGTACCAAAGTGGATGGGTCGACCATACCAATCTCCATACACCCTTCAAAAGCTATGATAACAAACCTTGACTTAAGCGACAAGTGGCGCAAGAAAACGTTAGAACGAAAGGGCAGGATGCCAGCCGAGAAGGAAGCACCGCCTCCAAAGGAAGCAGTTGTTGTGGAAAAGGAAGAAGCCAAAGAAGCCAGAGTCGAAGAAGTCGAGAAAAAGCCCAAGGCGAAAGAGAAGACGAAGAAGCCTAGAAGAAAGAAGAAAGAGGAAGCTGAACCTGCGCAGGAGAAACCATCGAAAAAAACCAAGAAGACTGCGAAGGCAGAGGCCAAACCCCGACGCAGAAGGACTAAGAAGGCTGAAGTTGAGAAGGGAGAGGAATAGCTTGGGTAACAAAGGCGGAAAAAAACACCTAAAAAGGAAACCAGCCCCAGGATTCTGGCCAATCCACCGCAAGGAATACGTTTGGACAGTCAGGTCGAAGCCTGGGCCACACGCACTGAACCAAAGCCTCCCATTAGCCATGGTAGTTCGAGACATTCTTGGCTTTGCAAAAACACGGAAAGAGGCTAAAAACATAATCTCGCATGGAAAAATAATTGTAGACGGGCAGGCGAGGAAAGAAGTGGCTTTCCCCCTCGGGCTGATGGATGTCATCTCCATTCCCGAAGCTGAGTCGTTCTATCGGGTCCTATCCCATGAAAAAGGCTTCACACTCCACCCTATAGAAAAGGACGAGAGCACATTCAAGCTTTGCCGCATAGAGAACAAGATTGTCGTGGACCATGGGCACGTTCAGCTTAACCTTCACGATGGCACCAACAGGCTGATTCGGGTCACAGATCCAAAGAATCCCCACGAAGCCGTCTACGAAACTCTCAACGTACTCAAAATCGCTATGCCCGGCGGCGAGATAATCGGGCAGATGAAACTGGCGAAGAACGCACCTGCTTTGATAATAGGCGGACAAAACCGAGGAATACACGGAAAAATCGTTGAAGTCGAAGAGGTCTCGGGGAAGAAACGCCGCTCCTTGTTGACAACCGTGGAGGATGCTGCAGGAAAACGTTTCCAAACAATCCTCGACTTCGTCTTCGTAGTGGGCGACAGTGATCAGTCCATATCATTGCCTGAGGTGAGGTAGTTGTCTGAAGAAGAGGAAATCCGGAAGAGATGGCAGGAAACTCCAATGCTGAAGCCCAAGATAGGCAAAGTAACAGTCAATATAGCCGTGGGCAAATCGGGGGAGCCGCTTGAAAAGGCCGAAAAGGTCCTCCAGCAGTTGACGGGCAAGAAACCCGTGAAACGAAATGCTAAGAAGAGTATTAGAGATTTCGGGATAAGACAGGGCGAACCCATCGCCTGTATTGTTACCCTCCGAAAAGCAAAGGCTGTTGAGTTCCTCCAGAGGGCGCTCCAAGCCGTCGACAACAAGATATCTAAGAACTGCTTCGACAGGAACGGCAACTTCTCCTTCGGCATAAAAGAGCACATCGAAATCCCCGGAACCAGATACGCACCGGAGCTGGGAATCCTCGGGATGGACGTTTCAGTGTCTCTTATCCGTGCTGGCTACCGGGTCAAAGAACGGAGGCGGGCAAAATCCATTATCGGTAGACATCATCTGCTGACGCCTGAAGAGGCAATAATCTTCGTGAAGGATACATTAGGGGTTGAAACAGAGTAAGGTGTAATGTATGGGTAAGGAAAGGCCTAAGAAGGAAAGAAAGTTCGGTAAGGGCAGCAGACCGTGCAGAAGATGCGGCTCCTACGGTCCCATTATCCGGCGTTACAATTTATATATATGCCGGCATTGTTTTAGGGAGATAGCCCAAGAGCTCGGCTTCAAAAAATATGAGTGAGGAAGAGGAGAACAGTGGCTGACATAATCGCAAACGGTATGACTGCGTTGATGAACAACGAGATGCGCCTAAAACGCGAGTGTGTGATTAGCCCAGCCTCTAAACTGCTAGGTAGAGTTCTAAGAGTGCTGCAGCTGAACGGATACATAGGCGAGTTCGAGTTCATAGACGACGGCAGAGCAGGCAAATTCAAGGTTCAACTCCTCGGAAGAATAAACAAATGCGGCGCCGTGAGACCACGCTTTCCAGTAGGAGCAGACGCGTTTGAGAGATGGGAAAGAGGCTTTCTCCCCTCAAAAGAAATCGGCATTCTCGTCTTATCTACGTCGCAGGGAGTGACCTCTCACAAAGTGGCGAAAGAGGGAAAGATAGGAGGGCGTCTACTAGCCTTCGTCTACTAGGAGCTGAGAGGAAACATGCGAGCTCTAACAGTCGAGAAAACCATTCAGATCCCAGACGGCGTGGATGTCAAAGTAGACGGCAGAAGAGTGACTGTGTCTGGGGAAAAGGGGACGCTAACCCGGGACTTCTCGCATACTTCCGTCTCAATCCAGAAGGGAGATAAATCGATAAAAATCCGAACAGACTGGCCTCGCAAGAAAGAGGCTGCGATAGTAGGAACCGTAGGATCCCACATCCAAAACATGATAAAGGGAGTAGCAAAAGGCTTTTCATACAAGCTCAAAATCGTGTTTTCCCACTTCCCTATATCAGTCAAGACAGAGGGCAAGAGAGTGGTGATAGAGAACTTCACCGGCGAACGTAGCCCCCGCGTAGCTAGGATAATCGGTGAAGCCCAGGTCTCAGCAACCCAGGAAGAAGTGGTCGTTAAGGGAACAGACTTGGAAGATGTAAGCCAGACAGCAGCCAATATCGAACAGGCAACAAAAGTCAAGAATAAGGACCCGCGGGTATTCCTCGACGGCTTATACGTGTACGAGCGTCTCGAGGAGATGTAAGAATGGTCGAAAGAACAGCCAAGGAGAAAGGTGGAGCTCGCGAGGCTGTAAAGCTGCGGCAAGCAGTGAAGGCGGGGAAACCCAAGTTTCGGACACATGAAAGCTGGCGATACAAACGCGTGAGTGAAAGCTGGAGAAAGCCCCGCGGGTTGGACAACAAGATGCGGCTCAAGGTGAAAGGATGGCCGAAGTCGGTAAACGTAGGCTACGGTGGACCCAGAGCCGCCCGAGGTCTACACCCCTCAGGGTACGCAGAAGCGATGGTGCACACGCCAGACGAAGTCGCAGATGTGAACCCTGAAACCCAAGTCATCAGAATAGCCCATACTGTTGGGACAAGGAAGAGGATTCAAATCACCTCGATGGCAAAGGAAAAAGGCGTCCGAGTCCTAAACCCGCTCGTTCGACGAGCTGAAGAAGAGAAAATCGAAGAAGAAGAGATGCCTGAGGAGATACCTGAAGAAGCTGCGGCGCCTGAAGAACCCGAGTCAGACACCGAGCCTAAGAAGAAACCAAAACGTTCCAGACGAACCAAAAGCAAGAAGGGAAGTGAAGAGCAGTGAGCCTCAGAAGCCAACGCCGTCTGGCAGCCCAAATCCTCAAAGTAGGCCAGAACCGAGTGTGGATTGACCCTGAAAGAATAGACGAAGTTGAGACGGCTATCACAAGAGAGGAGATAAAGAAACTTATTCATGAGAAAGCGATACAGCAACTCCATGAAAAAGGAGTGAGCAGGTCACGAGCCAAATTCCTGCACGAGAAGAAAAAGAAGGGGTTGAGAAGAGGACCCGGAAAGAGAAGTAAGCCACGGGTGTCTGGGAAAGAGATTTGGATAAAGAAAATACGGGCGTTGAGGAGAAGGCTCCGGGAGCTAAAAGAAAAACGCGTTATCACAGTAAGTACTTATCGGCAGTTTTATAAGATGGCGAAAAGCGGGGTCTTCAAATCCATTGCTGAACTCGAACGCCACATAAAATCTGAAGGATTGTGGAGGACTCGTTGATGGCAAAAGGCCCTTCCTACCGTGTCCAGTTTCGGAGGCGAAGAGAGGGGAAGACCGACTACAAGGCAAGAAAAGCGCTGGTCACATCGAGACTTCCACGCCTTGTGACAAGAGCCTCGCTTAAACACATCAACATCCAAGTAATAGAAGCCACCCCAACCGGTGACAAGGTCGTAGCCTCGGCCAACTCGCAGGAGCTCAAGAAGTATGGATGGCAAGCAGCCTGTGGAAACATGCCTTCAGCATACCTAACCGGTCTACTGTGCGGTGTAAGAGCGGCGGGTAAAGGTGTGAAGAAAGCCGTCGCGGACATAGGGCTACACCAGCCTACGAAAGGAGCGCGCATCTTCGCTTCTCTGAAAGGATTCGTAGACGCTGGTGTCGAAGTTCCCCACAGCGCAGAGAAGTTGCCAGACGAAAAGAGGCTGAGGGGCCAGCATATTGCTGACTATGCCAAGAATTTGGCCTCATCAAACCCTCAGCAATATGAGAAGGCTTTTTCAAAATACTTGAAAGATAATCTCCCTCCCGAGAAGGTTCCAGAGCACTTTGACGCTGCAAAAGGAACAATTGCGGCGTTACTCCCGAAGGAAAAAGCGCAGGAAAAAACGAAAAGTAAGGGGAAAGCTGAGAATCAATGAGTAGAAGAAACCGCTATAAGAAAAGAGGAGGAGGAAGAGGAAGAGGCGTAAGCGAAACCTGGATACCCAAGACGTCACTCGGCAAGCTGATTCAAGAAGGGCGCATCACATCTATGGAAGAGATATTCGCCGAAGGCTTGAGGATACGGGAACCAGAAATCGTGGATCTACTGCTTCCCGACGTACAGGAAGAGGTCATATACGTAAGCTTGGTGCAGAAACAGACAGACGCGGGAGAGAAATCCCGGTTCAAAGCAATAGTGGCCGTCGGCAACCGTGACGGATACATCGGGCTAGGCGGCGGAAAAGCAAAACAGGTACGCAATGCGATAGAGAAGGCAGCCGCAGACGCACGCCTGAACATCAGTTTCGTCCGCAGGGGGTGCGGAAGCTGGGAATGCGGGTGCGGAAAGTCACACTCTATGCTGTTCCAAACATCTGGTAAGTGCGGCGGCGTAGACATCATCCTCGTTCCAGGCCCAAGAGGTTTGGGTCTGGTCGCGGGAGAGACAGCGAAGATAATACTGGGGCTTGCTGGGATAAGGGACTGCTGGACGAGAAGCTTCGGTGCAACGAGGACCATCCCCTCCTTCTCCTACGCGATTTTCGACGCTCTCAAAAAAACCTTCAGCCTCGTCACCCCAGAGGACTGGGTGAGGTAACATGACTGAGAAACATAAGTGCTTGGCAGTAGTTCGTGTTCGTGGAATGGGCGAGGCATCGCCTGATGTGGAGAAGACACTTGAAATACTCCACCTGACCCGAAACTGCCACATCACCCTCGTTGACGACCGCGCAAGCTTTAAGGGCATGCTGAGGAAGGTGACAAACTTCGCCACTTGGGGTGAGGCAGCAAAGGAGACAATACTCGCCCTTCTAAGAAAACGGGGAAGATTGGCAGGTGACAAGAAGATAGATGATGCATACACTCAAAAAGTGGGCTACAAAACTTTGGAAGACTTGGCTGAAGCCATATACAAGCTGGAGACCGATTTTCGACGCCTCCCCGACATCAAGCCCGTTTTCCGTGCCCATCCTCCAAAGAAAGGGTACAAGGGGAAGATAAAGAAGAGCTACAACGTCGGAGGAGTCACAGGCTACCGCGGTGAAGCCATAAACAAACTCGTGGAAAGCATGATTTAGCAAGGGAAAAGGATTTTATGGATAGTCTGCCATCTAACTTGAAAAAGCGTGGTTAAAAATGCCTCACAAACTCCGAAAAACTCGCAAAAAACGCGGCACGAGAACAGTGGGATGGGGTAGAGTTGGCCAGCACCGCAAGGGGGGACAAAAAGGCGAAACAAGATCTGGCCGCCACAAGCACCTGTGGTCCTACGTACTCAGGTATGATCCCGACTATTTCAGCAAGAAAGGGTTCTACTCACCAAATCGCAGGAAAGCCAATGCAGTGAACATCGGGGAGCTTGAGGACTTGGCGACGAAGCTTTCAGCCGAAAAAGGCTTGGATGAAAAGGAAGGACTAGCTTTCTTGGACTTGGACAGACTGGGCTACAACAAGCTCCTAGGCATGGGCAACTTGACTAAACCCTTTTCAATAAAAGTCGCATCATACTCAGAATCAGCAGCTAAGAAAGTGGAAGAAGCAGGCGGCAAGTTAATCACCGGAAAGACAGACTAAGGCTTAAGGAAGGAAGAAGATGGCTGGCAGATTCCTCGGGATTTTCAAGCCGATGGCGAGGTTCTTGCCAGAGGCGAAACCTCCGGAGAGGAGAATCGGCTTTAACCAGAAGCTCATGTGGACAGCCCTAGCCCTAATCATCTACCTGATTATGGCTGAGATCCCCCTCTACGGCTTGCAGCAGGGGGCGGGGTTCGAGATGACTTACCTGCGAGTCATATTCGCCTCCAACAGAGGCACCCTGCTGGAGCTGGGCATCGGTCCAATCGTCACAGCTGGGCTTATCCTTCAACTTCTAGCTGGCTCTGGAATAATAAACGTGGACATGTCCAACCCAGAAGACCGTGGGCTCTTCACAACAGCCAGCAAGTTCTTCTCAATACTACTGACAGGCGTCCAAGCGTTTGCCTACATAATTGGAGGAGTTTACGGTGCCCTTTCCGTGTCCACGAGCATCGTAATCTTCCTCCAGCTACTGTTTGCGGGCGTGATAATCATGTTGCTAGACGAGATGATTCAGAAAGGATGGGGAATAGGAAGCGGAATCAGCCTGTTCATCATGGCAGGAGTGGCACAGAAAATACTGTGGGACAGCTTCGGTCTGAGCCCCGGCTTGGCTGACCTGAAAAGCTTCGGTGCCTTCCCAGCACTCTTCCAAACAGTCTCTGCGGGGCAGCCAATTTTCTCCGCTGACTTAACATATGTACCGTTTAATGGAACCACAAGAGCTCCCGCCCATTTCGTTCCTGCCATCGGCAACGCCTTCATCAGGCCTCAGGAATTGCCTGCATTGATGGGCTTCTTCACAACACTAATAGTCTTCCTAGTAGTCATATACATCGAAGGCGTGAGAGTTGAGCTCCCTGTTTCCCACGCCGATTACCGTGGCTACCGTGGCAGGTACCCGATCAAGCTCCTCTACGTTTCGAACTTGCCCGTGATCTTCACTTCAGCCCTCTTCGCAAACGTGTACTTCTTCTCCCAGATACTCTGGAGCAACTTCAACCAGAGCAACTCAAACGTCTTCTTGAACCTTCTGGGTACGTACAACTGGGTCGGAGAAAGCGGGTCGCAGCAGCCGCAGCCTATTGGCGGTCTGGTTTTCTTCGTAATAGCGCCTCGTAGCATCTTAGATGTGGCTATAAATCCGTTGAGGGCTGTGGTGTTCGCTGGTCTCATGGTGTTGTTCTGCATAATCTTCTCAGTAACGTGGCTCGAGGTGGGAGGTTTGGGGCCATCTACAGTCGCAAAACAACTGGTGGACTCTGGAATGCACATTCCAGGCTACAGGCGGTCATCCCGCCCGATAGAAAGCATGCTGAAACGTTACATTCCTGCAGTTACAATCCTCGGCGGAGTTGTTGTGGGACTCATTGCGGCGGTTGCCGACTTCTTCGGCGTCTTCGGAACAGGCATGGGTGTGCTGCTCTCGGTGGGCATCATCTATCAGTACTATCAGCAGCTGATGCAAGAGCGGGTTGCAGAAATGTACCCTGCCTTCCGCCGTATCTTCGGAGGCTGACCCTGCTCTTCTTTCACCTCTTGCCGAAGCCATTAGAACGATAGCTAGTGCAAACGGTTAAGAACATCTTTCTACAAACAGATTGGAACAAGTGTAGCAGGTGATTGCAGTTGCTCACAACTCTGTTCGTAGACTGGTTGCTGTCGCCTCAGCCACCGGTGGCGACCATTTTTGTTCTCATACTGGCCCTGTCTCTAACATTTATCACGACAGCAGTCAACAGGCTGCTAACCCACCCGGAGCAGCTTCGCCAATGGAGGGAGGAGATCAAGACGTGGACTAGCGAGTATAAAGAGGCCTACAAATCCAAGGACAAAAAGAAACTTGCCCAAGCTGAAAAGCAGAAGAAAAGGGTAATGCAGCTGCAGCAGAAGATGTCTTGGCAGTCAATGAAAGTGTCGTTGCTCTTTTTTGTTCCTCTCCTAATCGTGTGGCAGTTTCTCATAGGCATATACAAAGGGCCTGTTGCCTTCCTCCCCGGTATGGGCGCTATCCCTATAGTGCTATGGTATCTCCTATGCTCAGTGTTCTTCAGCACACTGCTCTCCAAGATCTTCGGTGTCGGACTGGGAGCTGAATAGAAACTGAGAATTCAGTTCCGAGCAGCTTCGCTGAGAAAGATGGCACATTAGCTTTAGGGGAAGGATGAAGAAGACGATTAAAAAGCCCCGCCGAGACTCCAAAAAGAAGCTAATTCTCTGTATATGCGGGATGGCTGGATGCGGTAAGAGCACCCTCGCTAGGAAGATCGCTGAAAAATACGGTCTACGCTACTATTCCGGCGGCGATGCTCTGAAAGCCCTAGCCCTAGAGGAAGGCTACAAGAAGAGTGACAGAGGATGGTGGGAGAGCAGAGAAGGCATGAAATTCCTCCAGAAACGTGCCCAAGACCCTTCCTTTGACAGGAAAATCGACAAGAAGCTGCTAGAGTGGGCAGAGCACGGAGACGTTGTCCTAGACAGCTGGACGATGCCCTGGCTTCTCAAAGGGGGCTTCAAGGTCTGGCTGGAGGCCTCGCAGGAAGAAAGAGCTAGGAGAATTGCGGGACGAGATGGAATAAGCGTGGAGAGAGCGTTTGCGGCTCTCAAGGAGAAGGATGCCGGAACAAAGAATATTTTCAAGAGGCTTTACGGGTTCAGCCTGGGCGAAGACTTTTCTCCATTCGACCTGATCCTAGATGTAAACCAGCTAGCGCCAGACGAGGTTTTCCATTCACTCGTCCAAGTCCTAAACCGGATGCTCTGCGTGTCCCGATAGTCAACTTATAAATATTAGTTGTTGCATCTTACTCCAAGCTGCTGGAGTAACGTCTATGCCTGCAATAGAAATAGGGAGAATATGCGTAAAGGTCGCCGGCAGAGAAGCCGGACACAAATGCGTTGTCGTGGACCTTATCGACAAGAACTTCGTCCTCGTGACAGGTCCAAAGGAGCTTTCGGGAATAAGGCGCAAACGGGTGAACATCAACCACATCGAGCCAACCGAAGACAGATTAGACATTGGCAAGGGTGAGAGCGACGAGAACGTGGCTAAGGCGCTGGAAGCAACGGGGAAAACAGACGCGATGAAGGAAATCGTTAGCCCTCAAGTTTAGGCTCAACTCTTTTTAACTCCCGCCTTCTTATTCTGCGTCTTGAGGAAAGAGCATGTCAAAAATAGATGCTCCTTGGCAAACTAAACGGGAAGTGATGATCAAGGCTGAGGAGAAAACCGATGCCAGGTACGGATGCAAGCCTGAAGAAAGACCAATTCGCGACCACATACGCCTTGGAATAATAAACTTGGACAAGACAGCAGGGCCGTCGAGCCACGAGGTCACGGCGTGGGTCAAACGCATCCTGAACCTCGCGAACGCTGGTCACGGTGGGACCCTAGAGGCTTAATTCCTACAAGCCAGGGAAATCCCCACGTAACCGGTGTTCTACCTATCGCCCTAGAAGACGCGACTAAGGTAGTTCAGGCACTCTTGCTAGGTGGCAAAGAATACGTCTGCGTCATGCGGCTTCACCAGAAAACGCCCGAAAACACGGTTGAGGCTGTCTTAGGAGAGTTTCGAGGAGAGATTTTCCAGAAGCCTCCGTTGAGGTCTTCGGTGAAGCGGAGGCTGAGGACAAGGAGGATTTACTACTTGGAATTTTTGGAGATGAGGGAGAAAAATGTGCTTTTCAAGGTTGGGTGTGAAAGCGGCACCTACATCCGCAAGCTTTGCTTCGACATTGGCGAGATTCTCGGATGTGGTGCTCACATGCAGGAGCTGCGTCGCACCCGCGCTGGGCCTTTCACCGAAAGCGAGGGGCTGGTTACCCTGTACGATGTTCTGCAACACGGGGACAGGTGGCAGGAAACCGGCAACGAGGAAAGCCTGAGGAGGGTAGTCTACCCGATGGAAAAGGCCTTGGAGCTTCTCCCAAAAATCTTCATTCGTGACTCTGCAGTGTCCGCTGTCTGCCACGGAGCCAATGTCACCGCTCCAGGCGTCCTGTCCGTAGAGACGGGGATAGACAGGGCGGACGGTGTGGTGGTTTTCACTCAGAAGAACGAGGCGGTGGCTTTCACGCAGGCTCTGACTTCGTCGGAGCAGATTCTGGGCATGAGTCACGGGTTCGTGGCCAAAACGGTTAGGGTTCTCATGGACAGAGATGTCTATCCCAAGATGTGGAGTAGGAGCGAAGGTAAGTAGTCTCAATCAGTATGGAGCTTTCAAACGTCTTATTAGCTTTCTTAGGATTACTACTGTTCTGACCGAGATGCGAGGTGTTTTCTTGGAAAACGAGCGGAAGTATCACAGAAAGAGCGCATTCACCAATGGTCTTGCTGTAGGCTTCGGCATCGGCTGCTTCGCCACTTTTGCAGCCCTGCTGGTGACAACCTTCTACTATTCCCAAACCGCCAGCCAAGCTTTCGAAAGCACCCTGTCGAGCTTTTCGCTTCCGCTCGTCTACTTCTTTACCCTCGGGATCCTCTTCCTAATCGTAGGCATCGTCTGGGAACGCCACGAAAAACAACTTAAACTCTGACAACCCAGAATATCGTCTTGTTGCGTAGAAGACTGAAAGCTGGGAGAGGCAACTCTAAGTGAAACCCAAGCGTGCCTTGGAAGAACACTATTACACCGAACAGCCCAAATCAAAGCCTCAACTGGGATTGATACGTGCCCACCTCCGTGGACGGTTTCTCGAATTCCTAACGTCCTCCAGCATATTCTCGAAGAGACGCGTAGACCTGGGAACGCGCCTCTTAATCGAGTCAATGGTTCTGCCGGAAAAGGGCTCCGTGCTGGATCTGGGCTGCGGTTACGGACCAGTAGGCATAGCTGCTGCAGTGTTAAACCCTAATCTGCATGTGGTTATGGTCGACGTGAACACGCGGGCAGTGTGGCTTGCTGGAGAAAACGCCAAACGCAACAGGGTAGAAAATGTGGAGATAAGACGCGGCTTTCTCTACGAGCCAGTGGAGAACATGGAGTTCGCCGCGGTTCTCTGCAATCCCCCAGTCAGCGCTGGAATGAAAACGGTGTCCTCGATCATCACAGATGCCCCAAAACATCTCAGGGAAAACGGCTCGCTTCAATTGGTCGTGAGGTCGAGGAAAGGGGGCAAACGCCTCTTTGGCATGTTGGAAGAAACGTTCGGCAGCGTCGAGGTCTTGGCAAAAGAGAGCGGCTACAGAGTACTGCTCTCCAAAAAGTCTTAAAACAGCGTGAACGCTTATTTCATGGCTTGCAGTGCCGGGGTCTCCTAGAGCACGCTGCTCAACAGCCGTGTGCAGGGAACCAGGTAGGGAGCAAATCCGCACATGCGAAGCTCAAGCCTGGAGAAAAAGCTTGAAAGCTTGTGGTCCTTCGGGCCACGTGGGTTCGAATCCCACCCCCGGCGCCAACAACTGGAATGAGGTTGGCTTGGTGGTTGAGCGCAGCTGTAACTTGAGATCCATTAATTGCGCGCGCTTTCCTAAGTTTCTTTCAGGTTTATTTATAAGCAAATCCCCAGCGTCCTAACATCAACGAATATATTCACATGTTATCTCGAAACCCGCTGTTTTAGGGTTTTCTGTCAAATATCGCGTAAATCTCCGCTCTTCTACCAAAGTTTGCCTATCTAAAGGTTATTTCGCGTTTCAAATAGAATCTGCGTGCGGGATACCCATTTGATCTCATGGAAATATTCATTGGAAAGAATAAACGGCGAATTGGAGCTTGCACTGAAGAAGAAGCAGGTTTTGGACAAATTGTTCCACGAGGGCAAGGTTTCTCAGCCGACTTACGACTCGTTCAGCGACGAGATCGCGGACGCCATAACCGAGATCGAGATAAAACAGAAGACCTTGGCAGAAAAAATGAAAGCCAAGATCCACGAGCTGGAACAGCAGATTAAGACGCTGGAATTCCTCCTGGTGAACTCAGAGATCCGCCACGTTTCAGGTGAGAGCGAGGAAGAGGCGTACGACCGCGAATGCAACATGCTATCGCTAGGATTGGAGACAACTAGACGGGAACTGGACGACATCAAGGAGGCAATAGCAAATCTGAGTCGGCAGAGCGTTGAAGTCACGCCGGTATCTACGCCGCCGGAGGTAGAAGAAGAAGCCGAGCCGAAGACAGTTGAGCCTGAACACGAAAAGAGGATTGAAATAATCATGGACACGGAGACCACAACCTCCATAGAGACGACTGTGGAAGAGCAGTCGAGAACCGAGCCGCCGACTGAAGCACCAACAGACACGGCGACAGAACAAGAACAGAAACCTGCGCCCACAACCGAAGAAGCAACGAAGCTGGAAGCCACTGCGGAAGAGGAGAAGCAAGAACAAGGCTAGAAGGTAAACTCGCTCCACCCTCCTTTTTCATTTCACCAAGCCTGCATCAACGTTCTTTTTTTATAGTCGTGCGTTCTGATAATGCAGAAACGAAGTGGACACGTTGCGTGTCGGCATAGCCTTCCACGAAAAGTATCGGCAATACGACTTCGGCCCCGGGCACCCGTTCAGAGGTGACCGGTTCGGCAACGCCATGAAATTCTTCGAGGAGCAGGGGCTGCTCAGGCGGCCCAACGTTAGGATTCTGAAGCCTGACCTCGTCAAGTTCACGGATTTGGTGAGGGTTCACGACAAAAGCTATGTCGACTTGATTTTCGATTTTGCGGAGAAAGGCAGACCCTACGATTTTGACACGCCTCTGTCAGCAGGCATCCTGGAGGGCGCGCTGTACATTATGGGAGGCGCATTGAAGGTTGGAGAGGCTCTTTGCAGCGACGAAATCGAGCGCGGGGTGTCTCTGGGCGGAGGATTGCATCACGCGGGAGAAAACTTCGGAGGCGGGTTCTGCATCTTCAACGACGTGGCAATCTTGGCGCGGTACCTCCAGCAGGAGAAAGGCTTCAAACGCGTCCTCATCTTAGACTATGATGTGCATGCGGGAAACGGCACAAGCGACATCTTCTACTCTGACCCCACGGTTCTCTTCATCTCCGTGCACCAGGACCCGAAGACCCTTTTTCCAGGCACGGGTTTCGTGGGACAGATTGGCAGAGGGAAGGGAGAGGGGTTCAACGTGAACGTGCCGCTGCCTCCTGGAACGGGCGACGAGACGTATTTCTACGCGTTGAGGGAAACCTTCGTTCCCCTGGCCAGGGAGTTCAAGCCTGACGTTATCTTGGCCAACGGCGGCAGCGACCCGCATTTCGCTGACATTCTGGGCAGTCTAAGCTTAACGGTTGAGGGCTTTTTTGACCTGGCAAGGCTCATCGCGGAAGTGGCAGGAGAGGTAAGCGGCGGCAAGGTCGCACTATTGATAGGCAGCGGCTACAACCCCGCTGTTCTGCCAGCGTGCTGGTACGCTCTTGCAGCCGGAGTGGCCGGCGTGGAGAAGATTGATGTAGCTGATCCGTCCACGCCGCCTGTGGAGCCTCCTTGGTGCCGCGAACGCGTGGAAGCCACGGTGAAGGAGCTGAGGCAAGTTTTGAAGAGTCATTGGCGATGCTTCAGGTAGGATGGGCAGTAGAGTTAAGTATATAGGCGTCGTTTCGCAATGCCTTTTCCGGAGAGGTACGAGACTTCGAGGCATTAAGACGATGTCTGACCCGTCATACAGCTTCGTGGTCTCAGCCCTGCCTCTCCACTTTCACGCGGTCATTCTAGAGGCGTGTCGGGTCACTTTCAGAGACAAAAGGCCTAAAGCAACGTGAAGACATTATACAATTCAAGCTTGACTTGAGGTGGTCGCGGTTTTGATAGACGTTGGCGCAGTTCGTGCGAAGTTTCCGATAACAAAGAGCAAGGTTTTCCTGAACCACTCTGCCTACTCGCCTCTGCCACAGCCAGCAGTAGACGTTATGCAGCAGTATAACGAAGACCTCTGCCGCTACGAGATTGACGAGTCAAAGTACAGTCTCGGGCAGGAGCAATTCGCAAAGTTGATAGATGCCGACAAGAGGGAGGTTGCCCTGGTTCCGAACACTTCCACGGGACTGAACATCGCGGCAAACATGCTCGACTATCCCAAAGGGGCAAACGTGGTCACCACGGACATGGAGTACCCCTCGGTAGTGTATCCTTGGCTGAAGCCGAGTCTCAGGGTTGAAGTGCGGTATGCAAAGAACAAGGATGGGCGGATCCTTGTTGGCGACTTGGAGAAGCTTGTCGACGATAACACCGTCGCGGTAGCGGTCAGCCACGTAGAGTACGTGAACGGGTTCAGGCATGACTTGAGGGCGCTGGCTGAGACAGCCCATCAGCATGGTGCATACTTCGTGGTAGACGCCATTCAATCGCTCGGCGCCATGCCCGTGAACGTAAAAAGGGACGACGTGGACTTTCTGACTGCAAGCTGCTACAAATGGATGCTTGGTCCAGCTGGAGCAGGATACCTGTACGTTCGGAAGGAACTTGTAGAAAGATTTGAGCCGCCGTTCATCGGATGGGCAAGCGTGAAGCCTGAAGTGTTTGACACTGTGGAGTTTTGGGATATCTGGAGACTGCAGTTGTCCAACACAGCCAGCCGCTTCGAAGCGGGTTCGCCTAGCTTCATAAGCTTCGTCGGAGCTGCAGCTTCAATACAGCTCCTGCTGGACGTGGGCATTGACAGCATTTCGAAGCGCGTATTGCGCTTGACAAGGCTGCTTCTTGATTCGGTGAAGAATTCTGGGCACCGGCTTACAACACCTGAAGATGATGATTGTCGTTCAGGCATAGTGCATTTTCTTGATAACAGGGCACAAGAGAAAAAAGAAAAGCTGAAGACAAAAGGGATTATAGTTTCGGCGCGGGCAAACGGACTGCGAGTGGCCCCACACTTCTACAACACCGAAGAGGAAATAGAACGTCTTGTTCGGGAGCTCGAAGCAGCGTAATCATCTTCGAATAGACCCGACGCCCGGTATATTCCGCTATTCGTGCCTGGACATGGCTTTTCTAAGCTCGAGAACGAAGTCATCTTCATCTTCGGCGAGCCTTCTTTTCACCGCTCTCCATGCTGCTGGGCAGTCTTTGTACTTGACCCCGACGATCGTGTGAATGGCCTTGTCGATCTCTCTTCTGTTTTCGCTGCTCACTTCAATGCCTGCTCTTTCGAAAATCCTTCGGAGATGCCTAAAATAACAGGTCAAGGCAATCCTTCCCAAACACCAGGTCGGTCTCGGCGGGCTTATAACTCTATTTTGCGTATGGTTTGAATTCCCATTTTTCTCGTTCGGTCGCTATGCTGCTCATTATCTCGATTGCCTTTTTCCTCGGGATGGTTAACATTATCTTTCCCACGTGCTTGCAGAACTGCTTGGCGGGTGCGCATCGGCTCCAGTCCGGGCAGTCGTGGAGCATCACACGCTTCTCGGTGTCAACGGCGAAATGGTAGTCGCGAATCGAAGCCTCAACGCTGCCCTTTGCTGATTTCTCGATTTTGACGTCTTCGTCGCTGATGCCTTTCGCTCGCCTAATTCTGCCCTTGTCCATAAAGACTTCCAGCAACTCTTCGAAGTCCATGTGCTTGATCTGCTCCGGCATGTACGCGGCCAGAGTGATGCCTCGCTCTTTCATCTGCTCCTTCGCCGCCGCTTTTGCCCCCTCGAAATACCCTTCAACGCCCTTTTTGGCTTCTCTCTGCGCTTCAGTCAGTTCTCCCATCATCTCGGCGAACTGAAGACAGTTCTTGACAGCGTATCCGTGGTAATGATTGTTGAAGTAGCCGAAGGTTTTCTCAGACCGCTTCTCTGCTTCTTCAACTTTCTCCACCCATGGCTTTAGCTCCTCTGGCTCGTAGAGGTAGTAGTACCATGGATGCTCACCTTTGCCATGCCACCTAACGTAGGCGATGCCTGAAGTAACTTTCACGATAGGCGGGAGCAGCGGCTCGTCGACGATGGTGTAGGCCGCGTTATACTGCTCCAGAAGCTTCCACGTTTCCTCCCTCAGCCATGACTCGTGCCTGAACTCGACAGCGAGTTGAAACTCGCTGGGGAAGACTGCTAGAAAACTCTCCAGCAAGCCCGCATCATACTTCAAGCCGGGCGGCAACTGTGCCAAAAGGCACGCCAGTTTGCCTTCGAGTTGAAGGGGCTGCATCAACTCACAGAACACTCTTAGGTCTGATTCAACAGCCTTGGCTTCCAGTTTCCCCTTGTGGGTGACCTGTTTTGGCAGCTTCGCCGAGAAAACAAAGTCTGACGGCGTGTACCTGAGCCAGCCTAGAACCATGCCCTTCGTGGGCAAACGGTAGAAGGTTGAGTCGATTTCAGCAGTCTTGAAAACCCGGGAATACGCCTTTAGCTTGCTCTCCTCGGCCGTCTCGTAGAATGGCCCAACCCACTCCGCGTACGACCAGCCTGAAGTACCCAGCACGACTTTCCCCATTTTCACCCAACCCTAAAAGTTGCGACCCGTCAGTCGCTCATAAGCCTCGACATACTTCCTGGACGTCTCCAAAACAACACGCTCGGGCAACTGCGGCGCCGGAGGCTCCCTGTTCCACCCAGCCGAGAGCAAATAGTCCCGCACATACTGCTTGTCGAAACTCGGCTGATCCCCACCCACCGCGTACCTGTCTTTCGGCCAAAACCTCGACGAGTCAGGCGTCAACAGCTCGTCTATGAGTATGAGCTTGTCTCCGAACATCCCGAACTCCATTTTCGTGTCAGCCACAATGATGCCGTTCGCCTCGGCCTTCTTCGACGCCATTTCATAAATCCGAAGGCATATCTCGTCGATTTCTGAAGCCAAATCCTTCCCGACTTTCTTCTCGACTTCCTCTCGCATCATTTCCGTGTCGTGACCTGTCTCCGCTTTCGTCGTAGGCGTCAAGATAGGCGTCGACAACCGTTCAGCCTTCCTTAACCCCCTCGGCAAGCGTGTTCCGCAAATCGGTTTTCCCCTCTGGTAGCTTTCCCACGCTGCGCCGTAGAGGTAGCCGCGCACGACGAACTCAACCTCTACGAGTTTGCTCTTCCTCACGAGAACAGTGCGAGGGTCAACTACCTCCACAATGTGGTTTGGCACGATGTCTTTTGTCTCGTTGAACCAGTAGACTGAAAGCCTGTTTAAGGCTTCGCCCTTGTGGGGTATTCCGCTGGGAAGGACAATGTCGAATGCCGAGATGCGGTCGGTGGAGACTATCAGCAGCTTCTCGCCCAAGTCATAGACGTCTCTCACTTTCCCCTTTTTGAAGGACGGAAATGGAAGATCTGTGTTCAAGACGACTTCGAGGCTCAACGGTTTTCAACACCCAAGGCTAGGCTTTGACGCCTTCTTTTAGCCGTCGCATATATGCTTTGACTCTACGCTGCAACTCCTTGTCAGACAAGGCAAGCACTTTGACCGCTGATAGAGCGGCATTCTCAGGTCTGGGAACATAGGCAACAGCCACACCCCGCGGCGTCATAGCTGAAGAGAAGAACTTGGCGTAGCCGAACTCCTCCGAGTCTGGTGGACAGGCAATGACAGGGTATCTGGAGGCGCCTGCTACCGTGCCTGAAAGAGCATCCGACAAACCCGCGACAGTGATAAAAACCATCTGTCCACCTGCTTTCTCATAATTCTCCATTTCGTCTAACAGCTTCCTAGGCGTTTTGTGGGCAGAAGCAACCACATACTCGCACTCTACACCAAAACCCTCATCCTGCAGGAACCTACCGACGCGTGAAGCAAACTCGTAATCATGCTTCGAACCCATGAAAACAACGATCTTTCCTTGTGCCATGTTTCGTATATTACCGCAAAAACGATTTAAAGCTAACCGTGAAGGCTTTACACGTTTGAAGGCTTAAATCTGAAATGAGCAATAATCAGAAACCGGCATGGAACAAAGAGAGAGGGCTCAACATACCCGCCGAAACACCCCCTCTGGTCTCGATAATAATCCCCACCTACTGCGAAGGGGAAACCATCGAAAGGTGTCTGCAGAGCATCAAACAGCAAAGGTTTCAGAAAGGCGAAATCGAAACCATTATCGTGGACAGCGACAGCCCTGACGACACCAAGAAAGCCGCCCGGAAATACACCGACAAAGTGATGAACATCAAGTCCCGAGGAGTCAGCAAAGCTAGAAACATCGGCGCCCAAGAAGCAAAAGGCGAAGTACTCCTTTTCCTAGACGCAGACACAGTCCTACACCCTGACTTTGTGGCGGAAGCATACGCCAGCTTCTCCACCCCGAGCACCGTCTGCATTTCGGGGGCACTCATCGGGCTCGAAAGCCTCGGCATTCTGGACAACCTCTTCAAGTCCTTCCATTACGGACTTGTTAACAAAGTGGCGGCATCCAGCGCACGCTTAGGCTTTCCTCTCTTTCCAACGGTATGCTGTGCATGCCGAAAATCCATTTTCCACCAAGTTGGGGGGTTCGATGAAGGCTTAGCCATCGCTGAAGATTTAGACTTCTCCTTAAAGATGGGTAAGGCTGGCAAATGCATGGTCAACAAAGAGGCTAGGGCTTACACCTCTTTAAGGCGAGTTAGGAAGAACGGGCGACTGAGGAGCTATTTCATTTATTTCAAGAACTACTTCAAGGTCTTCGTGCTGAATCAGAAGCCTTGGATTCAAGACTTCCCACACACAGCTGAAACCTAGGCTACTGCTTTGTTGCAGCTATCCACAATTCTGGAAATAATTCCGCAGCTTTCTCGGACTTCACGAAGAACGGTATTCTCTTAAGAGCGTAGGTAGCAATTCCAAAGACTTTCTCCACCTTGAACCAGTGACTCGATAGGACGGCTTTCCACTCTTGAAGTCCGAAGTCGCTCATGTGTGTTTCGTCGCTTAGCCCCATGTGTTTGCATAAGTGCCAGATCACTGTGTTTGGTAGTTGAAGGAGGAGTACACCATTCTTCTTCAGCGCCCCGATAAATGTCTTCCAGACACTGCGTCAAACTGGGCACGTGTTCCAATGTGTCTAAGACCGTTATAACGTCGAATGTTTCGCCTCTGAAGGGAATGTCAACCGCAGAAGCCTTCGCGATGTTTCCTCTGCAGTATATCTTCGACTTCTCGACTGCGAACCGAGATACGTCTATTCCATAAGTCTCAAAATGCTCAGAGGCGAAGTTTGCTAGTAGTCCGTAGGCGCAGCCCACGTCCATTAGTTTTCCGTCGAGTTTTGACGTGCGAATCAGCCTGAGCATCTCCTTCCAGTGAGGAAAGTGTTTGAAGTTCTCGTAGCTTCCAACTGTCCACCAGTAGTTGGAGTTTCTGCCCTCGAAGCATGTCGAATCATAAGAGTCTTTGACTACGTGTTACCAACTCGACGGTGAGTGATCATGGTTCAAGTCAGTTTAAAGCTTAATTATTGATGTGCCCTTATCTGTTGGCTAAGGTGAAAGGACTTTGAACGCAGACCAGAAGTTTGAGGAACTGAAGAAGCAGACGATTGACAAGTTCTTCGAGCTGAACCCCCACTTCGCCAGCTTCATGGGGCTCCACGACCCCTACGACTACCTACTTCCGAAAGGAAACACTGAGCGTTTCTTCGAGACCCATAAAATCCTTGAAGACAGCGTCAGCCAAATGAAGAAGACAGTAGACTACGATTCCCTCAACGATGCAGACAAGATAGATTGGCAAGTGTTGGAAAACGCTCTCGAGTTTAGCAAGTTCGACCTTCACGAAGTCCGCTTCTACGAAAGGAACCCAGACGCCTTCGACGAAATCGGCGGCGTCTTCTTCTCGATGATAACCAAAGACTATGCACCGATGGAGAAGCGGGTCAACGCCATTGTCACCAGGCTTGAGAAACTACCGAAGTACTTGGAGGAATTCCGTTCCAGGTTTGAGAAATCGAGGCCGGTGAAGCTGTGGACAGAGGTCGCTATCGAGTCGGCTCAGCAGATACCCGGGCTCTTCCAGTTCATAGCTGCTGCTTCGAAGGGCAAGGTTTCAGAGGAGCTTCATGGACGACTGACTAGGACTGCAATGAGCCTCATGCAGCCTTTTGAGGAACACATGAAGTGGCTTCAAGGCTTGAAGTCGAAGACGACGGAAGATTGGGCATTGGGCAAACAGAAGTTTGAGAAACTGGTGCAGTTAAGAGACCTCGGGATGACTTCAGAGGAAATCTATCAGCTAGGCGTCAAATACCTCAAAGAGCTGAAAGAAGAAAGAGCACGCGTGGCCGCTCAGCTTGCTCCAGGCAAAAGCGCTGAGGAAGTTATGAAGATGATCGAGAAGAATGCACCGAAGACTTTTGAGGAGGCGTTGGAAGCCACGAGCAAAGCAATGATGGAGGCAAAGCAGTTCATCATTAAAAACAATATCGCCACCATCCACGAGGAGGACAAGCTGCTTGTGGAGGAGACTCCCGCCTTCTTGGCTCCTTTGATACCTTTCGCAGCAATGAACATGCCGTCAAGATTCGACAAGCCTATGATAGGCATCTACATAGTCACCCGTCCTAAAGACGTAAAGAACTTGGGCAACCACCTCAACTACCCAAGTATCCGAAACACCGCCGTCCACGAAGCCTTCCCAGGGCATTTCCTGCAAGGCTCGATTTCAAACAGAAACTCAATTGTGCATATACTGGCACAGGGAACAGAGACCACTGAGGGCTGGGCGCATTACTGCGAGCAGATGATGATGGAACGCGGGTTCGTAACAGGCTTGGAGTCTAAGCTAATACAAATCAATGATGGACTGTGGCGTGCGGTACGCATAATTGTGGACGTCAAGCTATCTCGGGGCGAGATGAAATTCGAAGAAGCTGTCAACATGCTGACTAAAGAGACTGGGATGTCGAAGGAAGGGGCGGTTGCTGAGGTAAGGCGCTACACACAAACCCCGGGCTACGCATTGTCGTACCTATTGGGCAAGCATCTGATACTCCTGCTGCGGGACGAAGTGAAGCAGAAGATGGGAGCAAAATTCAACGAGAGGTTCTTCCACGATACGGTCACGGCAAACGGCTACTTGCCCATCTCGATGCTACGAAGTATATTCGACCAGAAGATAGCGAAGCTTAAAGCTTAGTCAAACGTCTTTGAAGAGGAATGATGCGCTATCGAGCGCTGATCCTCTGCTATTTTTTCTACGATTTTCTCGACGAGCTCAGGCTCCGTAGCCAGCCTGCCAACGGTATGCAGCCTTCCGTTTGTGTTAGCGGCTATCTGCGCGGTCACTGTGAACCCGTATGTTTCTCTTCCATACATATGCGGATTTGTGTTGACTACAACGGTGTTGATACCTTCCTTTCTCATGATCTTGGAGACTGACATGACATCGTGAACGGCGAGGTCCTCATAGTCCCTCACAATTATGCGGGGTTCCTCTATGGATCGCACTTCGCCGGTTTCTAGGCTTCTTGTCAGTGGTACGTTGGCGCTGCCGTCTGTGATTACTATCATGGCCGGTATGGTTGAAGGGTCGCGTCTTCGAGACTCTTTCAGAACTTCACGCGCTTTCAACATGCCTGCAGCGAGGGGAGTGTAGCCGCTTATCTTCAGCCCTATGAGCTTACTTGCTACCACTTTCAAGTTGGTGATGGGATGTTGAGCTACGATCGCGCTCGTGTCTTTGAGTGCAACGATTCCCACGCGGTCTCGGTAGCGGTAGACGTCTCCGTGGAGTTTTAGTATCGCCTTCTTTACTGCGTCAATACTAAGCATCATGGAGCCGCTCAAGTCTAAGACAAAGATTATGGTCATGGGCGCCTTGTAACGTCTGAGCTTTTCGCGGACATCCTGGAGCCCTATTGCCAGAGCGTTTTCAAGGCTGGGTTTTCTAAGCTTCTGCTTCCTAGCCGCCGCTCGGATGGTAGCGGGAAGGTGTATGTCCCTCGGCTTGCCGTGGGGGATCCTCCATCCGCTGGTTCTGCCTCGTCCAGTCATGGTTGTAACCTCTGCTCTCTTGCCTGCAGAACTGCTCTTGACCTGAGTTTTCTTCATCTTGAACGAGAATTTCGAGAGGATGCCTGAGTCTTTCGTTGAGCCTTTGAAGATGCTGAAAATGGGAAATCCTTTCTTCAGTTTAGGAGTCTTCGCGGCGTAACTAACCTGCGGAATGCCTTTCATTTTCTTCAGATAGACCTGTTTTCCCTCGTCTTCCTCATCTGTCTTCAACGGCTTGTCACTTTTCATTGCAGCCTTAACGCTTGGCACATTCTTGACTTGCTTTTTTAGCCGCAACCCCAAACCAAAAATCACTTCGCCCAGTAATCTGCTGATGTTAACGAACAACCTGGACAACCGCTTCTTCAGCTCTGATTTTTCCAAAGAATCCTCGAGTTTTTTACTCGCATCGCCTTTGACGAAAAGAATCGCGCGCCCTTCCTTCTTCCCCTTTTCTTCTTTCCCAACTCCCTTCTCTTTCTGCGCTTTGTCCTCCCTTTTCTCAGTTTTGTAGCCTACGTCCTTAGCGGCTGTTAGCATTGTTTCCCTAATCTCTTCAGGTGTGGCTGGTTCGAGGAACCCGCCTTCCCTTGTGCGGTGGCTTAGGGCAAGCTCCGAGGCGATTAGAACATCTTCCAGCGACACTTCTTCCCTACCTTCGAAAGCTGCGAGAGTGGTCGCTGCCTTGCTGATAACTATGTCTGGTCTCAGTCCGTCAACCTTCAAGTCGAGGCATGTCTTGCACACGGCTTCAAGAAGCTTCTCAGGCATCACAACCTCGAGTAACAGCTCCCTAGCCCGTGCGATTCTCCCCCTGAGCTCCTCCTGCACTAGCTTGTACTTGGTCAGAAAAGCCTCGGGGCCGGCTTCATACTCGAGGTTCCGCTTCACAACCTCCATCCTCTCCCCAACCGAAGCCACCCGCTCCACCACGACCGAGAGCGGAAACCTATCCAAGAGCTGAGGGCGAAGCTGCCCCTCCTCGGGGTTCATCGTGCCAATGAAAATGAAACGTGCTGGGTGGCTGACCGAGATTCCCTCTCTCTCGACGACGTTCCAGCCCGTCGCCGCCGCATCCAACAAGTCGTCTGCAATGTGGTCCGGCAACAAGTTGATCTCGTCCACATAAAGTATGTTCTGGTTCGCCTCTGAAAGGATGCCTGGCTCCAGCGCCTCAATGCCCTGCTTTATGGCTTTCTCTATGTCTAGGCTTCCAACCACACGGTCCTCTGTGGCGCCTAGTGGGAGGTCGACCACTCTCATTTCCCTCTCCTCTGCCAGGAATTTCACTTTTTTCTGGTAGGTGGCACTGCATTTCTCGCACATGTTAGACGGGTCACTAGGGTTACAGTTGAACGGGCAGTCTTGCACCACTTGAATTTTGGGCAGAATGTCTGTCAATGCTCTTACCACTGTGGTTTTGCCCGAGCCTTTCGGTCCCTGGATCAGCAGTCCACCTATGTTTGGGTTGACGGCATTGATTATCATGGCGAGCTTCAGTTTTTCTAGCTCGACGACGGCGGTGAAGGGGAAAAGGATTCTTCGCAACTCTTTTCTCCAATTAAAGTAGAGAGTATAGAGCGATATAAGGGGTAACTTGAACCGCATTTCTACTCGTTGCTGTGGGCTTTAGGACTAAAGTTGGCCTTTTTGGGTTAGGCTTATGTCGAGTCCAATGGTAAAGGTTGAAAGAGTGAAGATAACCGGAAAAGCTTGAGTACACACTAATGATAGTGGCTGAGCAATCTGCCCCCGAACAGCCTAGGCTCACTTGAAGGAGAAGCCTACTAGGAAAGCGTGTTCAGAGGCAAGGTCTTTGATGGCAAGGCAGGACAGATTCGTGGGCAGTAAACTGCTGCTGATGGGGAGTAAGGCTTTTAGAGCTAACAAGCTGCCTGCCGAGGTCAAGGACAAAATAGACGAGGCTATCAACGGCAACATGGTTATTATCGTAGGAGAAGCTCTAGGCGCATGCAGGCTCTACCAAGACTACCTACACTCTAGAGGCTACAAGGGCGTCATTGTGGGTCATGCGAAAAGCCTAAGGTACAACGCAGGCAACTGGAAGACTCGAAAGTATGGAGACGACTTGAAAGAACGGGAGAGGGGAATGATTGAAGACTGCGACTCGGCGATTATCATATGGACCCGTAAAAGTGGCGTAATAGCAGAAAACCTTGAACTGCTGAAGCGGTTGGGCAAACCTACTTTCCTGTACGAGCACTCAACCCACCAGACCAACGCAACAAATGCTGGTTGGCTTGACCCAGAGAGGATTTACGACCCCTACCACTCCATGAAAGAATACTACGCGAAGCGAAAACAGGAAATCAGTAAACGGAGAAGGTGAATGCGGCAGACACTCTACTGTTTCTTCGCCAGAGAAATCGACTAGGTTGGACATGTGCTAACGCAGAGGCCGCAGCTGAAGCATCTAGCCGCGTTGTAGACCAGCTTGTCGTCTTCCATGTGTCGAGCCTTGAACTGACATCTATCAGTGCATGTGCCGCAGCTTATGCATGTTTCCACATTGTTGACGGAGACATACTTGGACGCAACCACAGCCCCGGGGATGCCGAACCTCACGAGTGCGCTCTTGGAGTGGCAGCAGCAGGGGCAGCAGCTGCAAACAACTTCCGGCTTCTCACTCTTCCCAAAAGTGTAGGCGATGTGCACCAGCCCCGCCTTATGCGAACGCTGCAGAGCTTCAAGCGCCTCTCTCAAGCTTGTCTTCCTCCCCAATCCTGTCTTAATCATGTTCCCCGCCTCCTTGTCCAAACTGATGCAGACATCCAGAGGCGCATCAGATTTATTCACCTTCTTCCTGCAGCCGCACTCTCCCAGAGAAATCACACTCGCCCTCTCCAGCACCCTCTTCATCTCGGAAAAGTCTGAGACCCTTTGAACCCCCTCCAGACGCATGTTCACAGGCACGGGTACCGCTGTCATCTTGCCCACAATGTCTTTCTCCAACCCCTCCCTTGTCCAATCACCTTTCTCACCCATCCACCCATCACCCTACACAAACACACCGCGTAGCAATCCATAAAAGCATTGCCAGAACCAATCAGCCCTACCAACAACCCAACCCCGCTCATCAGCGGCATATTTAGAGCACATACAAGATGTTCCAACCTTCCATACGCTCCCACGCATACGCTGAAAAACCGACTACAGAAACAGACAAAAACCACTCTGCACACAACAACACCCATGACAAGAACTCAACCAACCCTCCCGGAGAGAGCAGCGGGCCACTTTAGAGGAGGCTACAACTGCGCCCAGAGCGTACTTCTTACCATGCAAGAACACTACGGCACGCAGAGCAACATAATCCCCAAAATCGCATCAGCCTTCGGCGGAGGGGTCGGAAGATGCGGTTCCCTCTGCGGAGCCCTAACAGGCGCAGTAATGGCAATAAGCCTGAAACACGGAACCAACGAACAAGGCATGGAAAAACGAGAGAAAGCCTACACCCTAGCACAACAATTCTACGAGCAATTCACCAAGGAACTAGGCTCGCCTCTTTGTCAAGAACTGATCGGCTACGATTTGACAAATCCCGAGGAACTTGAGAAGGCACGGACGGCGAATGTTTTTGAGGAAAAATGCTCTCGATTTGTAAAGAAAGCAATTGAGATACTATTAATCATGGAAAAGTAAGATCCCCCGAGGGTCTCAAACTGGAGAATGCATGTTAGATGGCTAAAGAGCGTCTTCTCCAGTCAGCATGGGAAAGATCTCGGAGTCTGCAAAGAGTGCTCAGGCCGCCCGGCTGAGATTCTCGCTGTTTTCATGTAATATCGCGGATAGATGTTGTGGATTATGTAGGCAGCGAGAGAAAATGGGAGTTGCAGGGAATCTCCAATTCCAGGAAAGCGAGCTAGTGCATATCAGCTCGCGTCACTCAAGGGTCTAGCTGCTGAAACGCTGATGCTCGCTGTTGCTGTCAAAGCTTCTCTCACTATCTCTTTTGCTTTGCCATCCAGTTCAGAGATACTTTTGAATTCCTGGGTATTGCCCTTGCTATCAGCAACTATGACTTTCGCGTTAGGATCATCGTCAATATCTTCAAGAGAACTCCGTGTTTCCTTGATGATCTTTACATCTTGAAAACCAGCTTGTCTTATCGTCTCGATGTATTTGTCTCTCATCATCGCCCCTTGAATGCAGCTGGCAGGATGTGCTCCTTTTCTAACTTCCTCCGGAAGCTCCTTTAACAGAACAATGTCGGAGATCATCAATCTTCCTCCAGGCTTTAAGACCCTGAATGCTTCTTCAAAAACTCTCTTCTTGTTTAGGGCAAGGTTAACTACACAGTTTGAGATCACTGCATCAGCAGTATTGTTTGCAACGGGTAGATTCTCGATTTCCCCTAGTCTAAATTCAACATTCTTGTAGTTGCCTTTTCGGGCATTTTCTCTCGCCTTGTCTATCATTGTAGGAGTCATGTCGACACCGATGACCCTGCCGCTCTTTCCGACCCTTTCTGCTGCGAGGAAGCAGTCAATGCCCCCACCTGACCCAAGGTCGATGATCGTTTCACCATCTTTCAAAGATGCCAGTGCAACAGGGTTTCCGCATCCAAGTCCAAGGTCTGATCCTGCTGGAATAGACTTCAGTTCTTTCTCGGTGTACCCCACTTTCCTACTCTCCTCTTCGGTGGTAGTGCGACTGTCACAACAAGAACTTGGCGAGCTACAGCAAAGCCCTTCACGGGCTATCTTGGCGTATTCTTCTCTTACACGTTTCCTGGTTTTCTCCTCTTGCATTATCGACACCTCTTTTATCATCTATTCTTTGACAAGTGATTTTTTCGCTTGCTCTTTCAACTCTCTAATCTTCTCTACTGATGGCATTACCCTCTGAAAGAGATCCTTGCGGGCCTGTATTCCTTCTTTGATGAAAAATGCGGCTGCTTCTGACCTGCTTTTGAAAACCTCGACCTCCACGAGAGCATCCATCTGCGTAAGGTCTTCATCGTTCAGTCTTGTCATCACCACATTGCTTCGACCCTCGAGTTTCTCGCCAATTCTCAATAGAACCTTCTCCTCTATTTTGTCTGCGTCCTCACCCTCCGGACAACACGCCATCATAACCACATTCTCATCTCTTTCGGAGTTCTTTCCTTTCTCTTTGCTTTTTCCTTTACCCATTGCCTCACCATCAAGTGAATTGTAATGCGTAATAGAGTTATGAGTGACCAAAGATATAAGTCTTGGCTTACAGATTACATGATACACCAGGCTCCACCAAATACAACCTTATTCAACTCGGCAAAATAATAATGGAGCCCCGGGCGGGATTCGAACCCGCGACCTACAGCTTACAAGGCTATCGCTC
>CAYGVX010000011.1:0-40870 GCA_964353725.1 uncultured Candidatus Bathyarchaeia archaeon | reverse complement strand
TATGCGTAGGAAGATTCATGTGAATTCGCCTACTCACGATTCGTCAAGGAACTTGGTTTAAGAAATTATAAAGTTTTGCTGAGCATTAACCATTCGAATCCAGGCAATTATACGCTGCAACTCGTTAATACTGTTTTGTGTGAATCCTCATACCTCGACGTTGGAACATATATCGTTGCGCGCTTAAAGAGACGTAGCATTGCATCCGCTGCCTAGTTCTTGATGAGACCAAGAGTGCGTGCGCACTGTCCAGAGTTTTGCTCAGTAGGATTTTGGGAGACCTAGAACGTGTTCTCCGATAAACGCCAACGCCATTTGATGAGTAACAGGTGCCAACCTAATCAAGTTCACTTCTCTCCACCAGCGCTCAACGTCGTATTCCACAGCGTAGCCGTAGCCGCCCAGTGTCTGCATGGCGTGGTAGACCGCCTGTGTGCCAGCTTCTACAGCGGCGACTTTCGCCATGTTTGCCTCGGCTCCGCAGGGCTGTCCCTTGTCGTAGAGCCAAGCTGCCTTGTAGTTGAGCAGTCTGGCAGCTTCTATCTTTGCCTTCGCCTCTGCAAGGGGGAACTGGAGAGCCTGATAAGAGCCTATTGGAACCCCGAAAATCTTCCTCTGTTTCGCGTATTCTACGGCGGTTTTTATGGCTAAAAGCCCGATTCCGCCAGATGCTGCAGAGAAGGACATTCGTTCCGGGTTCAAAGTGTCCAGTATAAGGTACCAGCCCTTGTCCTCCTCGCCCAGGAGGTTTTCTCTTGAAAGTCTGAGATCGCTTATGAAAACGTCACAGGTCTTCGAGTAGTGGATTCCATGCTTCTCTATGGGGGTGACTTCGAGGGCGGGGTTGGGAAGGTCTACGAGGAACAGACTTAGGCCCAGAGTTCTCTTCGGAGCTTTCTCAATGGGAGTCGTTCTCGTCACCAAGACCATTCCTTTCGCCCGGTCTGCGCCTGAAATAAAGGTTTTGCGCCCATTGACTAAGTATTCGTCTCCGTCTTTCACGGCCATGGTCTGAGTGTTTAGGGTGTTTGATCCAGCGTCGGGCTCGGTTAAGGCTAAGCAGAACTCCGCGCCCTTGGCGATTCTGGGCAGATGCTTTTCCTTCTGAGCCTCGCTCCCATGCTTTGTTAGGGATAAACCGCCGAATACGGAGGTTAAGCAGAGGAACCATGTTCCAGCCAGTCCGCAGCTTTGAGAAGTGAGAGTCTCCATTGCCAGTATCATCTCGAACATTCCCATTCCGCCGCCGCCGTATTTTTCGGGGATGACCGTGCCCACGAAGCCTGCGTCGACCAGAGTCTTCCAGAAATCCTCTGGAAATGTATGCGTCTTGTCTTTCTCCCGCCAGTATTCTGGACTGAAGTCCTTGGCTACTTCTGAAGCCGCTTGGACTATCATCTTCTGCTCGGCAGTTAACTCAAGATCCAAAGCCTTTCACCAGTCCACACTTTGAGGGATGGTATCTTTGCGGGAAAGGAATATATCTCTTTTGAATGATCAATCCCGTATAAGACGCCCGCGAAGCAGTGCTCTGATGTTTGATGTGAAAGGAGAAAGTGGTCCCCAGAGCTTATATGCGGGTTGCAAGTTTCCCTTCTTTGATGGTGAGAAGCACATTGTATGAGGATTTGGCAAGAATAATCGTCAAAGACGCATTACATGTAGACTCGAGTGACGTTGTGACGATCACAACTTGGGATCACACTATAGCTGTCGCCAACGCCATGGCCGTCGAGTGCTTTAGGCAAGGAGCGGACGCGACGATGAGCCTCTGGACAGACGAATACTACTATGCAATACTTAGAGAGCTGCCTGAGGAAAGTCTGCGGGAGTGTTCAAAGATATGCCAAGCATTCACTGAGATGGAGACAGCGACCATTAACATATTCGGTCCGAAGAACCCTGAGGGTCTGAAAAAGCTGTCTCCTTCAAAGGTCAACGCCTGGTCAGAGGGGGAGAGAAGATCACATTATCCAAGAAATATGGAGAAAGGAATAAGGAATGTCAGCCTTCCCTTGGCACTATTGACCCAGGAGAGAGCCAAAGTCTACGGGTTCAACTTTGAGAACTGGAAGAACGCGGTCAACAGCGCCTTAACGATGGATTTGAGGAAAATAGCGAATAATGGGCGTGATGTTGCGGCGACACTTGAGAAAGCCCATACAGTCCACTTGACGGCGCCAAACGGGACAGATCTGACTTTCGAGTTAAACCGAAGACCTGTCCATATCGATGATGGCGTAATTGACAAGGAAGACATCGAGAAAAAGTCGCTTGACTCGCAGTTTCCAGCAGGGTCTGTGCTGACAACTGTGGCTGAGACAAGCGGAACCGGGAAAGTGATCTTCGATAGACCGCTACAGCAGATGGGTCTGAACATACTGGGCATTGAGTGGGTGTTCAAGGACGGAAAACTGACGTCGATGACAGCGAAGAAGAACTTTGAACCCATATCCACACAGTTCGATAAGGCCACAGGAGACAAGGATAGAATAAGCTTCATACAAATAGGCCTGAACCCAAAAGCAGAGTACGGGTATCTGATGGAGCACATTGTTGAGGGAGCTGTCCAGATAGGCATCGGAGACAACGAGTATATCGGTGGGAAGAACAGCTCATCATTCGGAATGGCTGCAACATTGAGCAAGGCAACACTTGATATCGATGGAAGAACAATAATCAAGAACGGCAGATTATCCCTGGAGCCAACCTACTAACCTGCATCTTGTTTCCCTGAAAAGGGAAAATACAGGACAGAAATCGCAGAGGAACGTCTTCATACTTGCAGAAATCGGGATGAAGTGAACTCAGATAGATGAAGCCGTACTCAGCAAGACTCCGAGTGCAATCCGTGGACCTATCTGCCCTTCCAAGCAGGTTTCCTTTTTTCCGTGAAGGCTGAGACCCCTTCTTGCAGGTCTTCACTGGAAGCCACCACTCCGAAGCCCTCGCGTTCCAAGGCCAATGCCGACTCCAAGTCCACTTCTGCCCCCTTCTCTATCAGAGCCTTCGCCACCTTCATGGCCACGGGTGCTTTGCCAGCAAGCTCCTGGGCATACTGCCTGACCGTAGTCATCAGCTCAGCCGCGGGCACCACCAAATTCACTATGCCCCAGTGCAAGGCGGTGTTGGCGTCGATTATCTTCCCAGTGTAGATCAGCTCCTTCGCCCTAGCCTTTCCCACAAGTCTAGTGAGCCGCTGTGTTCCGCCCCAGCCGGGGATGAGACCTATGTTGATCTCAGTCTGCCCCATCCGCGCCTTATCGCTAGCTATGCGAAAATCGCACGCCATCGAGACTTCCATTCCTCCGCCCAAAGCGTAGCCGTTGATGGCTGCAATCACGGGTTTCTCGAGGCTCTCGATTGCGTTGCAGATTTTGTATCCCATATTTGACAGCTCTCTGGCTTTGAGGGCTGTTATGCCTTTCATGGCTTTGATGTCTGCACCAGCTGAGAACGCCTTTTCTCCTGCTCCAGTGATAATGACCACTTTGACGCTTTCATCATTCCGCGCATCTTCCATGGCAGATAGGAATTCTTGGGCAAGCTCCTTGCTCCACGAGTTCAAAGCGTCGGGACGGTTGAGGGTAATTGTTGCTATCCCGTCGCCTTTCTCGAATATTATGTATTGGAAGCTCACATGCATCCCTCCCTACTTCTTCTCCGTCCAGTCGTAGAATCCTTTCCCCGTCTTGCGTCCCAATAGGTTGGCTCGCACCATCTGCTTCAAGCCCGTAGGCGCGTGGAACTTCGGGTCTATCCCCTCTTCCAAAACCTCTGAGATCGACAAGGTCGTGTCCGCGCCGATGTAATCCAACAGCATCAGAGGACCCATAGGCCAGTTCAACCCCAGCTTGATCGCTTTATCAATATCATCTCTGTCAGCCACTCCTTCCCAGTAGAGGGCTACCGCCTCGTTCAAGGCTGGGACCAGTATGCGATTCACGATAAAGCCAGGGCAGTCCTTCTTCACCAGCACTGTCTCCTTTCCCATCTTGTGCGCCGCGTCTAGGACTGTTTGAATCGTTTCGTCCGAGGTTTTTATGCCCCTTATCACCTCGACAAGGCGCATGAGCTGGGGCGGGTTGAAGAAATGCATTCCGCAGACTCGTTCAGGTCTCTTGGTAGCAGAGCCGAGTTGCGTGATGCTGATGGAGCTTGTATTCGAGGCGATTATGGCGTGTGAGGGTGCGTATTTATCGACTTCTTGGAAGACTGGCGCCTTAATCTCCACTCTCTCAGGTACTGCCTCGATTATCAGGTCAGCATTCCTCGAGACCTCCTCTAAACTCAGTGTCTGGTGGATTCGGCTCAAGATATCGCTCACTTGGTCTCGGGTAAGCTGGCCTTTACTCTCAAATTTGGCCAGGCTGCCGCGTATCATCTCCATGCCGTTGTCAACGAAACGTTGCTCGACGTCTCGGAGCCAAACTTCAAAACCGCTCTGCGCAGCGACTTGGCAGATTCCGTGACCCATCAGTCCAGCGCCCAACACCGCGATTTTCTTAACTTCCACAAGTATTCCTCCAGTTAACCGAAGATTTGCATGTCAAAGTAGGTTATTAGTGTTTGGATAATCCGTTGTTAGAAGATTCCCGCTCCCCGCATGTCCTTGACTCTTCGGGCTTTTCCCTCAAACCTCGGCAGACTGTTGTGAGGAACCAGAGACACGTCCACGTTGATTCCCGTCACAACGCGGATAGACTCGACGATTTTTCGGCTTAGATCGCCAAGCTTGGTCAAATCTCTACCCACCTTCTCGAAAAGCTCTTTCTGAGGCTCCACCTGAAGCGTTATAGTGTCCAGCTGGTCGGGCCTCTCTAGGACTATCAGGTAGTTCTGAGACGCTCCCTCCACGAGGAGCAGGGCATGCTCTATGGTGCTTGGCCAGATCTTCACGCCCCTGACCTTGAACATGTCGTCGGCTCTGCCCAGAATCCTGCCCATCCTCCGAAGAGTCCTGCCGCAGGTACATTCTTCAGCGTTGAGGGAGGTCACGTCGCCTGTCCTGAAGCGCAGCACCGGCGTTGCCTCTCTGGTCAAGGTCGTCAACACGAGCTCTCCCGTTTCCCCGTCATCCAGTCTCTCCCCTGTAGCTGAGTTGACAATCTCGGGTATGAATAGGTCTTCGTAAACGTGCAGCCCATTGTGCTCTCGGCACTCCACCGAAACTCCGGGACCTATGACCTCTGACAAGCCGTATACGTCGAAGGCTTCTAGCCCCAAGAGCTCTTGGATTCGCTGTCTGAGCTCTTCTGACCATGCTTCGGCGCCGAAGAGCCCGCTTTTCCACTTAAGCTCTTTTATTGGGTTTACTCCCATCTTCTCACTAGCGAACTCGCCCAAGTAGGCTGCGTAGCTGGGGGTGCATGCAAGAACGGTCGTGCCGTATTCCATTGCCAGCTTGATTTGGCGTTCGGTGTTGCCTGAGGCTATGGGTAGGATTGCTGCGCCGACTTCTAAGGCACCGTAGTGGAAGCCCAGGCCGCCGGTGAACAAGCCGTATCCGTAGGCGTTCTGCACCACATCGCCCTTAGTGGTTCCCGCAGAGGCATATATTCTCGCCATAGCTTTCGACCACACTTCCAGGTCCTTCTCGGTGTAGGCGCATGTTGTAGGATGCCCAGTCGTCCCAGAGCTTGCATGTATCTCCAAAACATCCTCCATCCCCACGGCTAACATCCCGTATGGATAAGCCTTCCTTAAGTCATCCTTCGTAGTAAATGGTATCTTTGCGAGGTCGTCCAGCGTTCTTATGTCCTCTGGGCTTGTCCCGGCATCTTTAAACTTCTGCTTGTAGACGGGGATTCTGTCGTGGCAGTGCTTAACGATCTTCGTCAAGCGCTCCTCTTGAAGCTTGACGAGTTTGTCGCGGGACATTTTTTCGAACTCAGGCTGGTAGACCCAGCTCTCCAACTTCTTCAATGTACCACCACGAATATTGGCAATAGATGAACAATATGCGGCACTTAAAACTTGCTGGACGCACAGTGTCTAGGCGGGTTTTCGAGACTCTGCTCTTCGGAAGACAACGACCGCTGCAACTGCTACGATAATTAGCACAAACAGTGAAATGCCCACCAACGAGTAATCATATCCTTGAGGAGGAGGCGACCCGTCTTCGCCGACTTCTTGCCACGCGTTGTACCCGTTAATGGTGCAGTGAGCACGCACCTTGATAACCGGTGTTCCTTCTACTGGTCCGATGTTGCATTGCACACAAAAGTGGTGGAAGGTTGAACATTCACAGGGAAGGCTTGCACTTCTCCGTCGACATCTACTTCAATCGAGTTCACGTAGTGAGACGAGGTTTCGGGAGAATGAATGACCGTAACGTTCAAAACGGTGTCGCTTCCACTAGTCCACACGACGATTTCTGTGATCTGCGGAACAACAGCAAAGACACGCGTACCCGCATGGAAACTTAGCAGGCTCAGAGCAATCAAGATCACGGCGTAAGAGGTTGCGCGCACGGCTCTTTTACCTCGGACTTCCTTAAACCCGCTTGTGCGCATGCTGTATATTTAGGTTTGGAGTAACAAGGGGCGACTAGAGGTAGAGCAGTATGAAAACTACGAAACCCGAGACAAGCGCTACTAGCCATTGACCTGTAACAGCCCTCATAATCTTTTTCTTTGCCGCGCAGCGACTAGCAGACTTCTCCAGACGCCATGACACGATAACGTAGATCCCGAGGACTTCGGCGACAGTTCCAAAGAACGCGTGAACGAAAGTGGCGATGGAAAGCGAATTTGTCGGTTGGACCACAAGAACAGGCTCAAGGTTTAGCAGGGAAGGACCCATTGCAAGGAGGAAGGAGAGCAGGTTTAGGATGACAGCTACCAGCATCGTGCTTCCATGCTGAAACAGCTTGTGCTTCTTCTTTAGGAAGAGGCCCACAATGATTATCGCGAGAATTACTATCTGGAGCATGATGTTGCTCAATGCTATTAAGGAGACCATAGGCTCTCTTGCATAATTATAGGTTTGCTGCAAAAAAGCCCTTCGCCTGCTTCTTTCCTGGAAAGGCTCATGAGGCAAATGGTCTGAGGAGTGAAGTGAAGGAGGTGGATTTCGGATTCTGAAATCTTAAATCAACACTCATTCTTTAGGATTGATGATGGTATCTGCAGAGAGTTGGGTGGAGAGAATCAAGTCACCAGCTTAGAGGGTACGAGGCATTGGGAATTCGTGCTTGCATTTGGGGCACTTCACGTTGCTGCATTGGACGAGGGATGGGCATCCTGAACACGCGAAGGCTCTTCCATAACTTGTATCGAAGGTGAAACTGCACTTTGGACATCGGACTAGTTCTTTGCCCCTTGACATTCGTCTTCCCTCTGCTGCAGGGCGCACAAGAAAAGCTCCCATGGCATTTTAAAAGCTTTCCCAAGAACGTGTCGACGTCTGAGAAAGTCGAAGCGGTTCCGGAAACGCTTAAGAATAATGCCAGGGAATCTAACTAATCCAAAGGTGAGATGAAGGGACCAGGTAGGAACAATGTCGAAGGCACCAAAAACTGATAGAGCAGATCTCTACAAAGACCATCTGGTCCAAGTAGTCTTAAGCAAGTTCCTGAGTGGAGAACTCGCGAGGCTCGACCCTGTCTTCGACCCAGACAAAGGGTACAGGTATCCCCTCGTCGAGGCAATACTAGGCAACCCCGCGAAGGTCGAAGAGTTTTTGAGTAAGCTGAGCAGCGCAGGAGTCTTAAGAAAGGAGCTAACCGATAAAATTCTCTTCTGCCCCCGCTGTGGCTCCCCTAAAGTCTCGATGCATTACAACTGCCCCCACTGCAAATCCTTCAACATCAGAAAGAGCGCGCTGGTAGAGCACCTGCAGTGTGGCTACATAGATGTAGAGGATCACTTTAGACGGGGAGAAAAGCTTGTCTGCCCCAGATGTGGCAGAGAACTCGCCAAGCCCGACGTTGACTACAGGAAGGCAGGGATATGGTGCACATGCAACGACTGCAAGAAAAGCTTCGACATTCCTGTGCCTTCGCATTTCTGCAGAGACTGCAAGGAAGAGTTCAACTTCGAAGACGCGGTCTACAGAGACGCCTTCTCTTACATCCTCAGCGACGAAGCGAGGAAGGAGGCTTCGCTCGGCTGGATTCTCGTGATGCCCATAAAAGAGTTTCTGGAAAGCCGCGGGTTCGAGGTTGAAACACCCGGGTTCTTGAAGGGAAAGTCTGGCGCCAGCCACATGTTCGATGTCACTGCGTTCAAGAAGGATGTAGCCAAGAACATGACGGTCATAGACCTTGCCACATCCACCGAGGAAGTCGTCTCAGAGCAACCTGTCATAGCGATGTTCGCAAAGATCTACGACGTCACCCCAGACAACGCATGCCTAGTTGCGATTCCGAGAATCACCGACAACGGGAAAAGGATGGCGAAACTCTACAACATTACCTTGATCGAAGCCAAAAACCCAAAAGAAGCCATAAGAACCCTAGAGAGCAAATGCTCGAAGCAGGAGAAATAGGTTCTCAGCTGGCCGTGTGGACTGCTGTGTTGCCCCGTTCGGTCACGACCTTGACAAAGTGGGGGCTGTTCGGCAAGACGATGTCGATGCGAGTATAGTTCAAGTGCTCTCCAGAGTTGATGAAGATGTCTGCCTCATACCTTTCGTGGACCGTTGAGTTGACTACCCAAATGGAGACGACATGGCACGTTAAGGCTCCCTCGTTGCTGAAGGAGAGCTGCACTCCCTCAGCGAGTGCGCGCGTGCTGATCTTTATGTTTTCCTGCATTTTCTCCCAGTCGAGCTGGTTCATCTGGTAGCTCCATAGAATGACGTTTGAGGTAATCACCACGAGGATGACGAGGCTCAGCACTATTACTATGACGTTGCTTACTCCCTTCTTGTCTTGGTTGAATTTACGAAGGTGCCTTGTAGTAGTCCACAATTTTCGTTCCTCGACTAGTCACCACGTTTATGTGATATAGAGAGTCTGCATCCCAGCTGCAGGTGATGTTTAGCCATCCGTGCTCCCCGACTTCCAGCGCGAAGGGCGTGAACGATTGACTCGCGAAGTTTACGTACACGGAGGAGACTTCTATCGCCACTTTTCCTGTATTGCGGAGGTAAATCGATACTTGGTTCTGGGTGAACCACACATCCTCCGCGATTGCCCGTTCACCCATTATTTGACGCATGTTATTTGTTATGACGTAGGTGGCTGAGGCTGCAAGTGACATGGCTGCAACCGCCACAACCGTGAGCAGAACATTGCTCAGAACCGGCGTGACTGCATGTTTATTCCTTAAGAACCGTCTAGTCAAGGCTCACCACACTACCAGCTTCAAAGCGGCATACCCACTTGCCATGAGTATTAGGCTGTGTTTCAACCCCGCGCTCATCGTACCATCTCCCATCTTGCCCGCAACGAGCCCGCCGAAGAATGCTTGAATGACACTCATGTGGAAGAATATCCGCCAGGCCTCCTCGGAAGTCAGGGCTGAAAAGCCGATTATCGATGAGCTGCCCATATCCACGAAAAACGTTTTGAAGAGCAGTACAATGGTGAAGACGAAAACGAAGAAGGCAATGTAGATGATTGCGATGTAGGGCCTTGTCTGAGCCTTCCGCTCCTTCTCCATGATTAGAGTTGTTTGAATAAAACCTCCCATCGGAGCGAAAACCTTCTCCACATGCCCTCCCGAGCGGCTGGCTTCTATTATTAGGGGCACCGTTCTCTGCGACAGAGGAGTGTCAACTCGCTTGCCGAATTCCCGCAGGGCTTCTTCGAAGGATAAACCCCAGGACATCTGGTTCACCATCTTCTTCAACTCAGCAGTCAAAGGTCCATAGTTGCGTTTCGAGGCCTCCTCCAAGGCTTGAGGCAAGGTCAAGCCGGTCTGCTGAGCCTGAACTATGCTTCGGAAAAGATCGGGAAACCGCTCATCTATGGATTTCTTCCAGCGATAATCCATATAGTCTAGGATTGCTGGGGGAAACACGGCTACGACTGCCGTGAGGAAAAGATAGTCTTCGAATAGTGGTTTGTCTCTTAACGTGAGAACTGCGGTTGCAGATATGGCTACGGCTAGGGTGACAGAGACCGCCCAGGCAATCCTTTTCTCCTTCATCTCAACCTTGGGCATTTTCACCACTTTGGTGTTACGGCATCCAAAACTATTAGGAAGATTATTGAGCCGACAGGTATGCCTATGTATGTCAGAAGCATCAACAGCAGAGTCGGGCTCATGATCCCTAGTCCTGTGCCTCCAAGCATAGCCATGACGGCTAGCATCACCACAAAGATGAGTGGGCCTGCCACGAGCAGAGTCACGTAGAACTCTGAGAGCATTCCGAGCGTGTCTGAGAACTTACGCAGCGCGATACGCTTGAACTTCATGCCTTGTCGCGATCTCTGCAGTAGATAAGTCATAAGGTTACCTCCAGAGTGAATAGTGGCTATGAGACCCTCGAGGAGCTCCTTGAACTTCTCCGAGGGTGTGCGTTTAGACGCGGTCTCCAAAGCGGTGATTATGTCTGTGCCGAATAGCTCAACGTCGCGTGTTATGATTCTCGACTCGTCGATGATGGCGAGCTTCTGAGGAATCCTTGAAAGCGAGCGAAACATGCTGTTGGGAGGGACGCCTGCACCTGCTAGAATTGCCAGATACCCTGTGGCGAAAGCCATGTTGTCTTCCAAGTTGCGCTTTATGATGTCCGCTCGGTAAATGGGGTAAATATAGAAACCTATGACCATGAGAACGCCTGCGAACAAACCGCCGCCTACCCCGAAGAGAATCGAAGGGAAAAGCGGGGTTTGCAGAACGAAATACAACACAGGAGGGATAAGGAGCATCGTAGCCACAGTGGCTATCAGAGTAGCCAAGAGAGTGAGGCTCACGTAGAACTTGAAACTCGTCATTATTCCTGATCTACGCAAGCCTATGTCCATGTCTCTGAAGAGAGGCAGAAACTGACCCGTTTTCTTCCCCAGGAGGCGATAAGCGAAGAGCTGAGGCTGCCACTTCGATTGCTCAGGTTCCTTTGACACTTGGGCATGGTTAGTAGAGGTAGAGGCTTTGGAACTGGTGAGGCTTAAAACACGCTGCCATATCTGAATGAGTGATTTCTTAATACACTCAAAAGCCATCAGCCGCTCATCCTCGCCTTTCGGTATATTCGGTCGGGGTTCGCGTAGTACTCTCTGATGACACTTGCCACTTCGGTGTACTTCCGTATCTTCCTTTTTGCCATCCACTCCAGCACTGTCTTCCTTCTGTTCAATTCCATGCGAACCTCCTCCTCTCCTAAACCCATCTTTTCCATGTGTTTCTCCAACAAATGGCTTCGACCACTGAATCGAAAGGCATCGCTTCTAGGGTTCCAACTGAAGACCTCACGTGTAACCAGATCCTTCGTCTTAGACTCGAAGGATTCGACTTCAGTCACCGTCATCGTCCGTCTGGTAGGCTTTCCATCGATCTCTGTTCTGGCCTGGATGGTCACAACGTCGATCATTGCCAGCAGAGGCTTCGGAATATTCATTGGTTCAGATTCCAGACGGTTGACTACTGAGTCTACAGACTCTGCGTGTATGGTGCTCATCCCAAGATGCCCGGTTGCCATGGCCTGAAAAAGCGTATAAGCCTCGTCACCCCTCACCTCGCCCACGATTATGAAGTCGGGACGCTGGCGAACGGCCGCTTTCAATAGGTCGAAGAGAGTTATGGCGCCTGGGCCTTTCTCATCGTTCCCGAAGCCGGTTCGCACTACTGAGGGAATCCAGTTCTCGTGGGGTAGGTTGAGTTCAGCCGTGTCTTCTACACTGACAATCTTCAGTTCTGGCTTGATGAACATGGATAAGCAGTTGAGCATGGTCGTCTTGCCTGACGCAACACCTCCCGCTACCAACACTGAGGCTCGATTTTCGATGGCGTACCAGAAGTATGCAGCCATCTCAGACGACAACGTATTGAGGCCTATCATGTCGGAAATCGTTAGGGGGTCAGTGCGGAACCGGCGTATAGTGAACGTGGAACCGCGTCTGGTAACAGCGTTTCCGTATGTTAGTTGGACTCGGCTGCCGTCTGGGAGTGAGGAGTCGAGCAGGGGTGAGGCTATGGAAATGTTCTTGCCGGAGAGGTAGGCTAGCCTTACGATGAAGGAGTTTAACTCGTTTTCGTCTGAGAAGACGATGTTAGTCGGTAGAGACTCGTACTCGCGGTGCCAGACGTATATTGGGATGTTGACCCCGTCGGCTGATATGTCTTCGATCATGCGGTCTTTCATGATGGGGTCGATTTTTCCATAGTGAACGAAGTCTCGAACAACGTAGTAAGTCAGCTTGTCTACGGCTTCTTCGCGGATCTTGAGCCTGTAGTTTACTACTACTTCTCGTACCTTTTTTTCCAGGTACTCTGCGGCTTTCTCCCTCGTGCCTGTCTCCTTTTGGTTTATGTCGACTTCTTCCATCAATATGCTCTTTATCTCTTTCAGTAGTGCGACCTCTTCTTCGAGAAGCGTGGGCTCGATTACTGTGTAGCGGATTTTCTGGGTTTCGGGGTCCTTGACTATTGCGGCGTATACGTAAGGTTCTTGGATGGGGTAGACTTCCCGAAACATAGAAAGCTCTTTCTTTTTCACTTCCTGTTCCGCTTTTTCCAAGCGCTTTTCGCCTCTTTTGTTTAGGGTGTCTTCTGCTTGAAGGGCTGCCCCTGTTTCACGGTAAGCGTATATAATGTAGCGAGTCTTAATAAAGTATATGAATCTACGATAACCCGCCCAACTCGGCAAGACCACAGCGCAAGACTCGTCCAACCGTGGCAAACGATTTTAGTCTCCTCCAACAAATAGTGCAGATTCATGTGGGATGCTCTTGAAGGCTGAAGTGACAAACAGCGGCGCGATCCTTCTGGGAAGACATGTGGCCTGCGACGCCCACGAAAAAACAAGACCTTTAAGAGTCGTAACCCACGCCCACGCCGATCACATGAACGGCTTGTTACAGAGCCTGAAAAACTGCAAAACTGTGTTGATGACGCCCGCCACCAAAGACTTGATCGACGTTTTGAAGGGACCACAATGCCTCCAACGAGGAAACGTGAAGGCAGTAGAATACGATAAGCCCCTATCCTTCGAAGGTGAGCAGTTGACACTCCACAAGGTGGACCATATTTTAGGCGCGGCGCAGGTTCTAGTGGAAGACGCTGACGGAAATCGAATCCTCTACACAGGCGACTTCCGAATGGCGAATACCCCTGTCATCCCATCCGACTTCTTGGTCATCGAAGCCACGTACGGCAACCCGTGGCGGACGAGGAACTTCGAGGACGAGGCTAGGCACATGCTGGTCTCCACAGTTGAGAAAGGACTGAGGCAGGGTCCTGTCTACGTTTTCGGTTATCACGGGAAGCTTCAAGAAGTGATGGAGATACTTCACGAGGCAAGGATAAAGGCACCCTTCATAATGCCCGAGAAGATTCTTCAGATCACGAGAGTCCACCAAGGGCATGGAATGCGGATTTGCAGACCTCTCTTCTCGACACAGCATGAAGTGCAGTCCACCCTATATGGGGAAGCCTCGTACGTTGCTTTCTACCATATGAACTGGCGCCGAAAAGTGGGATTGGACAAGTTCAGGGTATGCGTAAGCGGATGGGAGTTCGACGTGCCCTGTAGGCAGACGGGCGAGAAAGAGTACGTCGTAGCCTTAAGCGACCACTCCGACTTCAAGGGCTTGCTGGAGTATGTGAGGCAGAGCAGACCGAAGCTTGTCATAGCTGACAATTACCGTGCAGGCGACGCTTACTCCCTCTCAAGGCAGATTAAGCGGCAACTGGGAATCGAAGCAAAACCCCTGCCGACATAACTATCTTCCTTCTTGAGAACAAAAAAGCATTTAAACCGCTATGCCCTTCTCACATAGACGGCAGGTCGTGACCATGGGAAAGCGAATCCGTGTGCAGAGACGAGGGCGAGGAGGCCCAACCTTCCAAGCCTCTACGCATAAGAGAATAGCGCCAGCCAGATATCCCCCCATCGACAAGCAACAGATGGAAAGCTCTGTTGAAGGCAGAGTGGAAAGAATCCTCCATGAACCTGGACGCGGTTCCCCGCTGGCCATGATAAGACTGCAGACAGACCAGGATTACCACTTCATAATTCCAGAAGGCGTCTGTGAAGGGCAGACAATCCATGTGGGCAGTCAGGCTCCCGTCGAAATCGGCAACACCCTGCCCTTGAAGAATATACCTGACGGCGCCATGATCTGCGGCATAGAACTCAACCCGGGCGACGGAGGAAAAATCGCGCGCTCTTCGGGAACATACGCGACCGTTGTCGCCCACACGCCTCAAGGAACCATGGTGAAGTTTCCTTCTGGAAAGACGAAATTCTTCAACGAACTCTGTCGCGCCACTCTAGGTGTGGTTTCAGGAGCGGGGCGACTCGATAAACCGTTTCTGAAAGCTGGTCTAAAATACTTCAAGAACAGAGCTAAGGGCCATAAATGGCCGCGAACTCGAGGTATCGCTATGGTTGCAGCTTGTCACCCCTATGGAAGTGGTTCCAAGGGTAGCCGTAAAGTTACCACAGTCGCACGCGGGGCACCTCCAGGCAAGAAAGTGGGCTTGATAGCGGCTCGAGGTCCAGGTGGAAAGCTGAAGAGAAGAGGATAAGTCGGAAAAAGTTAATAAACAGCTCTAAGGAAGGGTGAGTTAGGCGAGGGAAACATGCCGAAGGAATTCATGTATCGGGGACTGAACTTGGAGCAGTTGCAGGGTTTATCGATGGATGAGTTTATACTCTTGCTCCCCTCGAGGCACCGTAGAAGTTTGCAGCGGGGGCTCAAACCCGAACAGCGCATTCTCCTAGAGAGCATAAGAGCGGCAAAAGCCGCTTTGGACAAAGGACAAACCGTGATGGTGAGGACCCACGCCAGGGACATGGTGATCCTTCCCGAGATGGCAGGCGCATCTGTCTACGTTCACAACGGGAAAGAATTCTCTCTCATAGTGATCACGCCTCAAATGATCGGACATTTCCTCGGAGAATACGCCATCACGAACAAGCCTGTTAAGCATGGGCAACCCGGCATCGGCGCTTCTAGGTCGTCAATGTACGTGCCACTCAAATAGACCGCTGCCCATCTAAGCCCGATAGCTCGGCTCAGTCTTCTTCTTTTCATCGCTTGCTGGCGGTGAAACTGCAGGCAACGGGATAGGGGGAGGAACATTAAGCGTTTTGGAAACGAGCAGAGATTCCAATATGGCAACGTTGGAAACAGCCTGCATGATCATCGGCGGAAGTGGTTTCTTATCCTTGTACTCTGCAAGTATTCTGTTCAGCTCTTCTTTCTCCCCGGTGACTTGAACCTTGCCCTTAAGTGTTATCTGAGCCACTGCGGGGGTGTAGTTTACAGTGTAAATGAAGGGCGCTTCCAGCAAGTCTTCGCGTGGTTTTTCTAAACCGATGAAGTTGAGGTTCGAAGCGATGCGACCTGGAGGGAGTGGACGATTAGAGTCCCAGTAGCGTTCGGCGGAAATGTGGGTTATGAAAGCGTGGATGCGAATTTCCATCTTAGGCTGGTTCAGGTTACTGCGCCCCGCTACTGTTGGGTTTGTTTATACCGCGAGAAACCACAGTGCCCACAAGTGTATCGGTCGCCGTGATCGGCCATAAAAAAGCCTTGCCCACATCTCTCGCAGAAAGGGCGCAGACGAGCCAGACTCTTGTCACCGAGTTGATAGTAAGTGAAAATCTTCTTTCCAATTCTCTTCTTTTTCTCCACCCTCTTCTTTACAGGCTTCGCAACCGGCTTCTCTTCCACTTCTTCCTTTTCAACCTTCGCCTCTTCAGCCTCGGGCTTCTCTTTCACTTTTTCCTTCTCTTTCTCCTTGCCCTTCTCCTTCGTCTCTGCTGCTGCCTTCTTGGACATCTACCTACTCTCCTTTTTCCTCAGGTGTGGGAGCTTGGGGAGGCTTCTCTTCTTTGGCAGACTTTACTTCCTCAGCTTTCTTCTCAGGTTTCTCGGGAGGCGTGTCGCGTGCAATGATGTGGTCACGCTCCACTGACTTCGCTTGTTCCACAGTGTCGTAGGCGTTCGCCTCTCCCCAGGCAATCGTGGTTCCAGTCTTCGTTTCTACTTTCTCCACAAAGATCAAGTCAAGTCTCGTTTTCAGAAGGTCTGCCAGACTTTTCCTCAACTCTAAGCGCGGCGTGGTTTGCCCTTCTTGACTGTGATCGACTTCGAACACCACTTCCTTCCTCTTAAGCAGTGGGTTATACTTTTGGGAAAGGATTTTGACCTGCAAGCCTCAATCCTCTGGTGATGATTGGTTATGGCACACAGAAAAGCGTTCTTATGCTTATAAAGTTTCATTCAGTCCGAGTGAATGCGTAGTATTGATTCTGGTTTCTCAATGTTTTTGGGTTGAATGGGCGTAGGCTCTGTTGGTGGCGTGGTTGGAAGTCAAAGTGATATTCGTCGGGCTGGGTCTGTGCCTCCTCGGCTTGACCCTGTTCGTCTATGGGTTGGTCACGATGACGTATGCAGGGGCTATGTCTAGCTCTTTTCTCATAGTTGTCGGCATATTTCTGGGGATGGGGGGTTTGCTCGTGCTAGCTATGACCTTGTTCTCGGGTGGCTCTTTGTTCACCTAAGCCATCTTCATATCTTCAACCATTCTTTCTACTTTCTGCTTTGTCTTAGCTGTCGCCTTGACGGCGACTATGCCTTCGTGGGGTTGTCCGTAGAAGACTATGGAGCCTTGGGGTGCCGTCAGGATGGCGACCAGGGTGAGGAGGTCTTCTTCGCCGTCGACTGTTATCTTTGTCCGTTGAGGGCTCTTCAGCGCAGTTTCTATGGCATGCCAAGCTTCGTCGGTTATGGTTCCAGGTGGGTTGTTCACGTTAATGGCTTTGTCGGCGGTGGCGGAGATGGGCGGGATTTCTTTCCTCATGACTCTGTTGTCCACGATCAAGACATCTGGGAAGAGTTGGCTGGCGATTAGGTCTTGGGAGACTCTGTCGCCCACGGCTATTGTCTTTGTGGGCTTTTCTCTGTCAACCATCGCTTTCACCATTGTCATCGTTTCTCCCGAGGAGCCTTGAAAAAGGATTCCCAGGGGTTTTTTCAGTTGTCTCCTGATCCGTGGCGTGAGTTTGTGAATGCTTTCTCACCCTCTGGTGGGTGTAAAGTTCTCAGCTGACCTGTCGTATGTCTTCTCCAGTTCGGGGGAGAATAGGCATCCGGGCAGCTCGTTCCGTTCTCTGTGAAATCTTATGCATTTGCAGCACCGTCCTTTCTTGTCGCATTGCGTGTAGGTGCAGCCGCAGCTCCTCAGGTTTGCCTCAAGGTTGGGGCACTGTTTAGCTTTCTGCATAAGCTCGCCCTCATTTGTTGGTAATAGGGTGTGAGGTGTTAGCGGACGCGTAGCGCGTAGCGACCTTTTTCCTTGATCTTCATCGTTTTTGCTATTTCCGATTCTTTGGGGTCTATGATGATTGTGAGGCCGCTGAAGTCGTCGCTCAGGTTCGCTGTTTTGCATTTTGTGCACATTGGGCCGGTGGTGAGGGTATTGCAGTCTCTGCAGGCTTTTTCGGTCATCGTTCTTTTCTCTCCTGTGTTCTAGCCTTCTTGGGTGTTTCTCTTGGAGCTCCGCCTTCTGGTCTCTGGGTTTCTTCCTTGATCCACTCGAGCTTTCCGAGAAAAGGCTGTCTTGCGGTTACTCCGATTTTGCCAGAGCCGCCGCCCCTTGGTAAGGACACAGCCGTGATTCGAGCCCTTACGTGATCGCCTGACGCCAGCTTTCTCCTGGTTTCCTTGCCCATCAGTACGCCTTGTTTTTCGTCGTAGGAAATGAAGTCGTCCATTAACTGTGAAACGTGGAGCAGGGCGTCGATGGGGCCGACGCGCACGAATGCACCGAAGTCTGCGATCTCTACCACTTCACCTTCTATCACTTCTTGTAGTCTTGGGTAAAAGATGAGGAGGGAGAAGGATACTTTGTGGTAGGTTGCGCCGTCTCCTGGGATTATCTTTCCCGTGGGGTTGACCTCAATGTCGGTGACGGCGATTACGTATCCTAGTTCTTCGTCTACCAAGCCCTCATATTTTATCTTCAGCTGTTCTCGTCCCGCCTTCAGGAGGGGTTCGCCAAACTTTCCTGGTGGGATGCGAATCGTGTCTTCTAAAACGAGAAGCTTGAACATTACTCTTTTTTCCTCTGCCTCGAATATGCTTGTGCATTACATAACCTTTAAGGGATTTTTAAAAGCTTTTTGGAGCGCCGAAGGTTCGTAAAGGGTTCCCTCCACGGCGAGGCGAGATTTTTGTCTGAGGTAGATGACTGGCACTTTCGCATCTCTCAGTCTTTTCCGCAAAGCTCTGTCGTTTGTTGCGACGTAGCTCGTTGTTTCCGACGCCACTCGGATTATCACGTCGTCGTGGGGTTCATCTTCGCCCTTCACAGCTCCGAGTTGGCGACATTTTTTCGCGAATTCCAACGCTAAGGCTGCTTGTTTCCGAAGCTTTGTAGAGCCTCCTTCGGCGATCTTCTGCAACTCGTCGATTGTCGGAGAGAGTATGATTGGCTCGAACCGTCTGTTTAGCAGCTTAGCCAGCTCTTCGTAGATGTCCATGTGGAATTGTGAGGGGATGAAGAGGAAGCTGGAGTCGAGTATGACTCCCAGGGGTTTTCTGGCAGGCAGTTGCATTTTCTCCCTTCTGCTGACCGGTGGTCATGCATTGAGCGTATAGGGCTATGCTATTTGACTATTCCGTAACCGATTAGTCGCCATCGTCCAGCCATCTTTCTGCTTACCGCCGTCCGCATGCCCTTCTCTACGCACACTGGGCGCCCTAGCTTTATGGTCGCTTCGTTTCCCTTCGTCGCGGTGACCGTGCCAGAGGTTATTGTTGTTCCTACGTCTAGGAGAAGATTCTCCTTGGGTGTGACTTTGACTACCTCCGTCATCTCTTTGGTTCCGATTGCGCGTTCAAAGAACTGTGTCTCCAGGGTTAGTTCTGGCTGTGTCGGAGGAAGCTTGCCTGGGAGACCTACAAGATTGCCTGTGAGGCTGTCTGCTTTGCTTAGAGCTGGGTCGAGCAGAGTGCCTATCGCCACCAAGCCTCCGCACTGCACTTCGTCCATGTCTCTTCCGCCAGCGTGAAGGCTGACTATCTGGGTGAGCAGGGGCTCGTAGACGACTTGACCTTGCCGTTCCGCACGTATTCCTGGACGGATTTCCACTTCGTCGCCTGCCTTGAATTTTCCCTGTATGATGCTGCCTCCGATGATTCCGCCTGCAAGGTTGTCGGTGAGTGTTCCAGGCTTGTTTATGTCGAAGGAGCGAACCACGTACATTAGGGGAGGCTTCGAAAGGTCGCGTTTGGGAGTGGGAATGTACTCTTCCATAGCTTGGAGGAGGGCGTCTATGTTCACGTTGTGCTGGGCGGAGATCGGGATGATCGGGGCATTCTTCGCAACAGTGTCCTTAACAAACTCGGTGATTTCACGGTGGCTTTCAAAGACTCTCTTCTCGTCAACTATGTCTATCTTGTTCTGAACGATGATTATTTTGTCGATACCCACTACTTGGATGGCTGCCAAGTGCTCGCGAGTCTGAGGCTGCGGGCACGGCTCATCTGCAGATATTACGAGGATGGCGCCGTCCATGACCGCTGCGCCCGAGAGCATGGTCGCCATAAGCGCTTCGTGCCCCGGAGCGTCAACGAAGCTGACGGCTCTTTGAAACTCGCATCCAGAACTGCAGTTTGGACATTCTGGCTCTGTGGAATAGCATTCGGGGGCTCCGCAGTTAGGACACTTGTAGATAGGCGTGTCAGCGTATCCCAGCTTGATCGTGATGCCGCGTCTCAGCTCTTCGCTGTGTTTTGATGCCCACACGCCCGTCAAGGCTTGGACCAGTGTGGTTTTTCCATGGTCCACGTGACCGATTGTTCCAATGTTACATTCTGGTTGACGGGGGAAGGTTACACCTTTTTTGGGGGTTTTTCCTGTTGTCTTGGGCGGCGTGGACATGTATTATCTTTTCCGTTTGTTTCGTAAAGTGATGTGGGTCTTTGTTATAAAGTCTTCTCGTGGGGTTGGCGCGCGCATCTGGCTTTATTGATTATTGTGTTGTCACTGAAGGCTTATTCTTCTTTGACTGTTATCTGCGTGCCCGCATTTGTCTCCATCTAACCGACATGTATAACCCCACATCCGATGGTGTAATCACACTTCTTCCAGGTGTAGACTTAATGCACTATTGCGTATCCTCTTAGCTCCTTGTCTATTATGTCGTCTTCGCTCAGTTCCTTGTCACATTTAGGGCATTTCAAAAAGTCTTCAAACGTCGCTCAGTTGTAACCGTCATGCGCGCGCGTTGACTTCGGGCTGTTTGGGCAGCTTACTCAGAAGGCTAACCTCCAGCCTCAGTCGGTTCAGGCTTATCAGCTTGTTCCTCGGCTTCTTTTTGAGCCGTCTTCGATTGCTTCTTCGGCTTGGGCTTCTCCGCCTCTGCGGTCTCAGCCTTCTGCGCTTTCCCCTCAGCTTTTTCCTGCGGTTTCTCCTTCTCCGCCTTCTTAGGCTTCTCAACCACTGCCATGTTGATTTGAACGACTTCCTCGGTGATTACGCTCCCACGAATCGTCTTTCTCCGCCGTTGCCCCCTGCGTGCAGGGTGGAAGCCGACACCTTGAGCCAGCACTATACGTGTCTTCACTCCTCCATGAATGTCTGGACGCATGGGAAACCCGTCCTTGTCAGAGCCACCCGTAATCTTCACCTTGTACCCACCGAACCCCAGGGCGGCTCCGTCAAGAGTCTCCCCAAGCCGTCTGCCAACAAGAGGGACAGCCCGTGGACCCTCCAGCTCCACAACCTGAGACTTGCCACTCTCAGGGTCCGAGAGGATAACTTTGAACTTAGCCATACAGGTATTCACTCCACACGAAAGTTTGAATATGCATTGTCCACGGCGTTCTTAAAGCTTCCTTTCAAAACACGGTGGATGGACGCCTTGACTTATCGTTACAGGAGATTCCTGTGAATATGTGTTTTAGCGCGTGGTAACAAAACAGAGGAAGTCACTGGAAGACATCTCCGCTCGCCAGAGGGTTCGAATCCCACCCAACCGACACCGCCCACCAAAAGACACACAATCCTGAAACAGATATTAATCTGAGCTGCGATCTTTCACCCCATGCGGTTGCCAATACAGGTTGAAGCCATAATCTTCCGAAAAAGGGGCAAAGAAATAGAGTATCTGCTGCTGAAAAGACTTCCTGAGAGAAATGGATTCTGGCAGCCTGTTACAGGTGGCTTGGAAGAAGGAGAAACGCGAACACAAGCACTGCACCGTGAGGTATATGAAGAGACAGGAGTAGAGGATGTCATCGGGATAATAGACAGTCTTTACTATTTTGAGTTTTCAGACCCTCATCCAAATCAGGAATACGTTTATGGTGTGGAAATCTCTCCTTCGAAGGATATAGTGCTTGACGGAGAAGAACACAGTGAATACAGATGGTGCAGTTTCCAAGAAGCTCTGCGATTGCTGCACTGGAAAGAGAACAAAGAAGCATTGAGAAGGCTGAACACGATACTAAAGCAACGTTGAGAATGGCACTTTCTCGTGTTGGTTTGTCGGTTGGTTGGGTTTGTATTCCATCTTCTATCGTCACGGAACTAGATCGCGCGCGCATCATGCTTTCTCAGCTGTATAATGTCAACACTTTTCGGATGCCCATCACCGAAACGTGATACTTATCGGTCTCGCCGCTCTTCACCGTCTGCACGTAGCCAAGCTCCGCGAGCTTCTGAAGATGCTCCAGAATCATGGTGGGCTCCTTGTTCGTCCATCTGGCAATGTCTTCCACGGTAAGCGACCTCTCGACGGTAATGGCGCCTACGTTGTGCAGCATGCACAGGAAACGAAACTCTTCAGGTAGCTCTGGACGAGGCGTGACGGCAGGATACCCACTCATAGCCTACTTCTCTCCCAAAACCCTCTTATAAACATCAACAGTCTGCCTCGCAACAGCTTCCCAACTGAACCTGTTCTTTATTGCCTCATGAGCGTTCTTGACGAGCCAATCCCTGAAGCCAAAATCAGACAGAACGCGCTCGATACCCCAAGCGATTGACTCGGGGCTACGAGGATAGGCCCAAACCCCAGTCTTCTCATGCTCAACAACCTCCGCCAGCCCACCAACCTGGCTAGCAATCACGGGCACACCCGCAGCCATACCCTCCAACGCGACAATCCCAAACGGCTCATAAACCGACGGCACAACCATCACGTCGGCACTCATAGTCAACGCCACCAAATCATCATCAGAAATGAAACCAGTAAAGCTAATCCGCCCACGCTGCCCAGACTGGTCAGCCAACCACTCCAAATGCCCCCGCATCCAACCCTCACCCACGATAACGAACTTCGACTCGGGAAAACGCCCACCCACACGAGGCATGGCACGAATCAAATACTCGATCCCCTTCTGAGGCACCAAACGCCCAACGTAGAGCACAAGCTTCTCATGATCCCCAACACCGAAGCGCCTACGAACTCCCCACCGGTCAACACCAACCGCATACTTACCAGCTTCAATCGCGTTAGGGATTACGTCCACCTTCTCCGAAGGCACATGAAAATGACCGCAAACCTCGCCCTTCATAGAGTTGCTGGTCACAACTATACGAGAAGCCTCGTAACACGACCACCACTCCATCCCATCAATCGTGTAGGAGTCAGGGTCGTGCAGACTCGACCGCCCATGCTCTGTACTGTGCATCGTGCAAACAAGCGGCTTGCCCAAAAAATGCTTAAACCCGACGCCTGAAGGAGCCACTAGCCAATCATGAATGTGAATCAAGTCGAAGTCAAGATCTCTGTTCGCAGCCGCAAGCTGTTTCTCCAAAAAATGGTTGAACAAGAAAGCCCAGGCGAGAAAGTTAGGGTGCCCAACCTCTGTCTTGGAGCGGTACACTTTGAACCCTTCAAGCTCCTCATAGTCCGGCGTCCCAGGAAAATCCAAAGTAACCACACCCACCTCATGCCCCTGCTCCGTCAAAGCCTTCGCCAGCCCAAAAACGTGACGGGCAATTCCCCCTACGATTCTAGGTGGAAACTCCCAAGAAAGTAGACAGATCTTCATGAATTACACTTTTCCCCTTACGGCCAATTCCTCAAGCTCCTTCACCCTAGCGTTGACGACCAAGGCAAGCTTCTTGCGAAGCGCCTCACCGGTCAGCTTCTCCCTAGACACTGACGCCATTCTCTCAGCAAGTTTCTTGTCACCCAGGACTTGGCTTACCCAATTCTCAAAGTCGCCTCTCTCCACGTGGTACTGAAGCGACTTGACAGGAATGCTGCTCACAGCCTTCGCGAACTCGAACATGTCATAAACCGTAACGTTGGTCGGGCGCGCAAACTCGAAAAAGAAGGTGAACCTGCCCTCTGCGGGCAGTCGTCGCAAAACCCACTTTGCAGCTAGCTCGGGCTTCTGAAGCTCTTGTAGAATCCTCGCCTCAAAGTCAGTGATTATGTTCGAAAACGTGGCGAAGGCATCTATGGGATTCCCCGACGGGTTGAAATAAGAATGCACGTCGCCCGGACCTCCACCCTTCACACTCATGTAGTACAGATGGTCACTCATCTGGAAATACCGCCAGAGCGTCAGCAAAGACTTGTCACCTAACCCCTTCACGAAAGGCTCGAGGCCTTTCAGAAACTCGTAGGAAGTTTTCTGCATCGGGTTGCTTACCCAGGCACTAGGGTCGCGTTCAAGGTCTGCCCATGAAACGGAGTTGAACTCGTGAACATCTACTTCTCCTACTGGGCGGTGGAGATTCACGACCTCAGACGGTGTCCGCCAGTACAGATGATCCCGCTTCAGAACCTCGCCTGGCAGCCATTTGAGAAACTCATGGATTCCCGTCTCAGGCCATTGATGCTCCCCGAATGTCTCGTAGTCGATGAAGATGACAATTGTCTGCCCCTGAATCGCTGCCAGCCAACTTGCGTATTTGGGAGCCGTCAAAGGCCACTCGTTCCACCACGTTGAGGAAAAGCGAAAGCCGATGTCGTCGGACAGGTGGTAGTTGCGGAGCAAGACTGGGATAGAGGAGCCCCTTGCCTTGTAGACGAAGTTTGGGCTTCGCCAACCAAGAACGCGCTCAACTCCTTCCGTGATTATCGCCTTGTAACCCATGTCTGCAACTGTTTTGGCTATGGCGTTGTTGTAGAGGCACTCGGTGTTCTCGAAGACTTTCGGCTCGTAGTTGAGCAGGTCTTTCATGAGCTGTCGATGCATCTTAACCTGCTCAGCAAACTCCGTTCCGTCAGCGCCGTAGAGGCTGGCCAGAGAATGATAGTAGGTTTCTTCGAGAAACTCGACGCATCCAGTCTTAGCCAACTGTTTAAACGATTCCAAGAGCTCCAAGTTCCAGCGCTCGCATTGTTCTATGAAAACTCCCGAAACCCCATAGGAGACCTTAAACTGCTTCCTCTCTTGCTTAAACCTCTCAATCTCGCTGAGAATTATGTTGTTAGTAGGAAGATAGCATTTCCTGGCCACACGGTCGAAGATGTGCTTGTTAAGAGAGTTGTCAAAGTAAAGCTCAAAAAGGTCTTTTTTGGACGCAGGGGGGCGTGTGAGCAAGTCCAGATGGAAGCTGCGGTTCAGCCTCAGCGGCTGGTGCACTTCGAACATGAAGCATATGTCAGTCAAAGTTTCCCCGACCGGTTTCTTGTGGTTTCAGATTGACGACTCCCCTTATTTAGCTTCTCTCACCTGAAAACCTTCTAGGACATCCCTCTCAAAGGTCGGGCGTCGAAGATGCACATCTTCAGCATATGCCCTCAAAGGCTCAGCTACACTCCACGCCTGAGCGATGCAACCTCCAGGCGTGTGGGGCGGGTTTCCGTCGAAAACTTCGCTCAAAGTTCCAAGCCCAGCGCACACAGTCTGTTCCTCAAGAAGGGGCTGAAGAAAGTTCTCGAAGGCAAACCGTCTCCATTTAGCTTCATAACTCTTCACTTTGAGAAATGCTGCTACGAAGGGTCCGAGAAGCCAAGGCCACACCGTGCCGTTGTGGTAGGCGTAGTCTCTCTCAGCCCAGTTTCCCTCGTATCTTCCGCGGTATCTGGGGTCATCTGCAGAAAGCGTCCTCAACCCGTATCTCGTCCAAAGCCTATCGTGGACGATCGAGACAACCGATGACTGTTTCGCTTCGTCGAGCATGGAAAAGTCGAGCGATACCGCAAGTACTTGGTTAGGCCTCAGCGAAGAGTCTCTTGATTCGCCGTTCACAACATCGAAAAGACAGCCTTGCTGACCGTTCCAGAATTTCTCTACAAAGCTTTCCTCAGCCTTCTCAGCCATACCACAATATTCTTCAGCCAAGTCCTCTTGCCCAAAATGGTCTGCAAGCAGCTCCATTACTCTCAGGGCGTTGTACCATAACGCTTGAATTTCGACTGCCTTACCCTCTCGAGGCGTAACCGGATTGTTATGCACCATCGCGTCCATCCACGTCAACTGCGGCCCATGTGCAATCAGCCCATCACTGTCGAGGTGTATGTTGTTTATTGTTCCTTGTACGTGATAGTCGATTACAGACTGGAGCATAGTCCATAGTCTCTGCTTCAAAAAGCCAAAGTCGCCCGTGTACTTCAGGTACTGAAGCACAGCGTGGAAATACCAAAGGGTAGCGTCGACAGTGTTGTAAAGGGGTTGTTCGCCTGCCTCGTCAGGAAACCTGTTGGGGACTACGCCGTTGCTGCAGTAGTGCATGAGAGTCAACAGAATCTCTCTGGCGTCATCATAACGCCCAGTGACTAGGGTTAATCCTGGCAGAGAGATGAGCGAGTCGCGTCCCCAGTCCTCGAACCAGTGATAGCCCGCGATGACTGTCTTCGTTCTCGTGGAAGAACGGTAAACAATGAAAGAGTCAGCAGCCAAGACCAGCCACTTCAGCCAGTCTGCCTGAGTCGTTTCTGGATGTTGACGTTGAAATCCTTTCAGTAGAGCAACCAGCCTCTCCGACTCTTTGTGACAAAAACTGTGAGTATCCGTCAACTCTACGCAGACAGATGAGTGAGCCTTCTCAGCTTCCTCCAAATTCTTACCGGCCACTACGGCCATGCAGAATTTTGGTTTTTCGTTCAGGTCGATCTCAAACGTTCCAGGCATGTAACAGTCATCGTAGCAGCTTGTTCCTAGTGACTTGTCTACTCTGTAAAGTAGGTTTTCAACCCATTTTTCTCCCAGGGTGTATTTCCCAGAGCTCGAGGAGACTATCAGAGTTGACTGCGGGTCTGCGATCTGGATCGTGGTTTTTTGTGCAGAGGGGTTCTGCACAAAACTCCACCCAAGCTTATCTCTATCGGTGACGGCGTGGAAGTGTCTTGAATTTACTAAAGGGGAGACTTGCAGAGTCACCTTTCCTTTCGAGGGAGCTCTGGCCTCGTAGAATATCAGGGCTGCATTCTTCTGGTAATGCAGAAGAATCGTCTTCCGGAGCTTCACATCGCCTACGCTGTAAGCGTACGTTGGGAACGGAGATTGCGCGAAGCCTTCCAGAAGCTTATACCCCTGAGGGTGTATACCTTGGCTGAACTCGTTTGAGCCCAGAGAGTAAGCTTCTCCCTCTACGAGAAGCTGTTCTTCGAGTTTCGAAAGCACGACTCTTCTGTCCACTGGTGGGTTGAAGGAGGGAACCAAGAGCCCATGATACTTTCGTGTGTTGATTCCCAGAACTGTGGAAGACGCGTACCCGCCTAGACCGTTTGCCACAACCCACTCCAGACTGATGCTTTTCTCCAAGTCGGAAAGAACATCCTTGTCGAGCCCTATTCTGGGCAAGATGGCTTCCATTCCGCTCAATCCCTAAGGCTTAATCAGCTTAGCCACATTCTTGCCCCGCTGTACGTTGAAATGCCTGGCAACGGGGTTACACTTGGTTCTCAGTAGAAAAGCGTGAGGCTGCTTCAACCTTATCTCCGTAAGAGTTTCGGCGTATCCCATGCCCTTCGCAATCACAAAGTCTGCCTTCTCATAAGTGTCTACAAGCTCTTTCGAACGTTCTTCTGGCAAGGGCAGTCCGACGGCGTCGGCTCCCGTCGTGATGATAGAATCTGCCACGTCATACATGCTGACCAGCTTGGCATCCTCCAAGGTGGCATCGTTTAAGATTGGCCCACCCTTCACTGCAACCGTGACTCTTACACCCAGCCTCTTCAGTTCACCGACCAAGAGTTTGTCGAAGACAATCTCTCCAGCATTGTCAGTCAGGAACAGAATTTCCTTCGCCTTCTTGACCTGCTCATAGACCTCGCCAATATCGTCAACCGCCAAGTCCTTTTCAGCGTCCGCAACCAACTGCTCCATGTCTTCGAAGTTGACTTCGTGCTTAGGGATGTCGAACTCGATCACATTGCCAACAATCGCCGCGAGGCAGGCTCTTCTAAACCTTTCTCTAGGTGAGGGTTGCTTCTCCACCATCGCCTTTATGGAGGGAAGAAGCTCAAGAGCCATCTGGTTGCTTAAGCGTTTCTTCTCCCCGTAGACATCGAGGTTGCCTGAGATTCGCTTCACTATTCTGTCCCGCATGGTCCCAAGAACGGCCGCGACAGCCTCCGGCTTAAACTCTCTTGCCATGCACTCCAATAATGCTGAGGCGGTCTTGAACTGCAGAACAGGGTTTCCTGTGGCTTCTGCGATCTCGAGGTAGCCTCTATGAATTAGGCACGAGAGGCATTCCACTTCAACCTTCAAGCCTTAGCACCTTTCAGAGGGTTGCGGCCCTGGCGAAGTCTAAGAGCACCTTGTAGGGCTCCTTCGCCTTCACGATCCCGCTGGCAACGAGAACCCCTTTCGTTCCAAGCCTGAGAGCCGCAGCCACATCATCGCCTTGAGTGATACCTGCGCCACAGAGAATCGTGACATCTCGGTTTATCTTCCGAACAAGCTCCACGGTGTCAGCCACGATTTCAGGCTTTGCCTTCGAGACGGGTATTCCGGTGCCGATGAGTTCGGGCGGTTCAATCGCTATGAAATCAGGCTTCAGCGCGGCGGCAGAGACGCTTACGTTCGCGTTGTTCGTGCAGACAACCGAAACTAAGCCAAGCTCCTTGGCTCTCGTGGTGACTGCCTCAATGTCGGCCAACATCAGCCGTCTCTCGGAATGGTTAACCAGCGTTCCCACCGCGCCAGCTTCTTTCACGGCTTCGGGTAAGACGTGTCCAGTGAAGCTGCCGGGGTTTGCAGGGTCTATGTGTTGTGCGAAGATGGGTAGAGAGACTGCTCTTGCCAGCACTACTATGTCCGTGTATTGGGGCGCGAGCCCGATGCAGACACCTGTCTCGCGACAAACTTGCTCGGCTTTCTCAGCCAAATCCAAAGCTCTATTGCCCGTACCCTCAATGTAGGTCTTGAAGTTAACGAGAATGAACGGAGTCCTGAGTGCCTCCAACCGTTCTATCACCGTGTATAGCATAATGTAGGAGTGTTAAAAACAGTTGTGCAAATCCTATTTCTACTTCTCTGCCACGTAGTAGTACTCGCCTATCCTACGCTGATGCCTATCGGTTCTCGAGCCCTCCTTGTTCACTCGGGGCCTCTTAGTGGCTGGGTCTCTTCTAAAAGTGACTTCCATTCCCTTGAGGAAGGCGTTCATGCCCTTCCTTAGAGTTGTCGGAGGATTAGCAACGCCTTCCACCCCGGGTTCTCCGTCGAAGACCATTAGACGGTCGGCGATGAAGTCTTGAGCAACCACATCATGCTCCACTACGAAAGCTGTGGCATTCTTGTTCTCAACCACCCTTCTAATGGTGCGTGCCATGTTAAAGCGTTCCTCAACGTCTAGGTAGGCGCTGGGCTCGTCTAGCAGGTAGAGCTGTGCTTCCCGGGAAAGGCATGTCGCGATGGCAACTCGCTGAAGCTCTCCGCCGCTCAGCTGGTTCGCGGCGCGGTCTAATAGTCTCTCCAAGTTGAGGGACTGCAAGACTTCGCTTCGATACAAGCCTGATGCAAAGTCGTCTTTCTTAACGCTTCTCAGAAGGGCTTCTACTGTGCCATCATAGTCTGCAGAGATGTATTGGGGTTTGTAGCTCACTGTCAACTCAACGGGCGTGGACGTTGCACCCTCGTCTGGACGCTCTATTCCCGCGAGAAGTTTCACGAACGTTGTCTTTCCGATGCCGTTGGGACCTAGAATCCCCACGACTTCGCCCTTCTTAACTTCGCCTGGCTCAGCCTTCAGCGTAAAACCTTCATAACGCTTCTCCAGCTTCTCCCACCTCAGCACGGTTTCGCCCACACCCCAGCTCACTGTCGGCGGCTTGACGTGGAAGATTATGGGCTCTTTCCTGAATCGCACGTTCTCGTCAGGTATGAAGCCTTCCAAGTACACGTTGATGCCCACTCTCACTCCGTGAACGTTGGAGACCACGCCGTAGACTCCAGGCTCACCGTAGAGAACGCAGATTTGATCTGACAGGTAGTCGATCACTGCAAGGTCGTGTTCCGCGATGATCACGGTCTTATTCTCCTCTTTCAGGCTCCGTATTGCTCGCGCGACCTCTAGGCGTTGTTTGACGTCCAAGTAGCTGGAGGGTTCGTCGAAAAGGTAAACATCAGCCTCTCGGCATATCGTGGCTGCCACAGCGACTCGCTGAAGCTCCCCACCGCTTAGAACGTCTAATGTACGGTTCCAAATGGGTTGAAGCTCGAGTTTCTCGACGACTCCATCAAGTCTGCCCCGCTCGTCCACCTTCTCCAAGAGCTCGTGGACTTTGCCGGAGACAGCTTTGGGAATCTTGTCCACGTATTGGGGTTTGTGGGCTGCTTTGAGGTTGTTTTTGCTCAGCCTCTGGAAATGGTCTTGAAGTGTTGAGCCTCGATAGTATTTGATTATTTCCTCCCAAGTTGGGGGGTTGTCATAGAGCCCAAGGTTGAGTCTCGTTTCTCCAGACAGAATCCTGATGGCAGTGCTCTTCCCAATACCGTTTTGACCCAATAATCCGAGGACCACGCCCTGAGACGGGATTGGCAGACGGAAGAGTTTGAAGGTGTTCGGTCCGAAACGGTGACTGCATTCAGCCTCGAGCTCGTCTGGGAGGTTGACGATGGTAATGGCTTTGAATGGGCATTTTTTGACGCAGATACCGCAGCCTACGCAGAGAGCTTCTACGATTTGCGGTTTGCCTTCTTCGAAGATGATGGCTTCCACTTTGCTCCTCACTTTTGGACAGAAGCGGTAACATATCTTATCACAACGCTTGGGTTTGCATCTATCTGCATCGAGTACTGCTATGCGGACCATGACGCTTTGCCCTTTCACTCTGTGTTGATTCTATAGTGTGAAAAAGGAGACACTAATAAAAGTTAACAAAATGAGCCAGAAAGAGAACGAGCCTGCCGATTGCTGAACGTTGACTCGACGTTCGCCGTTTGTCAGAAAATTCATGAAAACGAGTGACAGTTCAAACTTTATTTTGGTCTATAACCATAAAGGAGTCCCCACTGGTGGACAGTCAAAAAGAGATGGTGAAGTTGAAAAAGATAGCCGTAGTGACGAGTGGTGGCGATGCGCCTGGCATGAACGCTGCAATTAGAGCCGTGACCCGTATTGCTTACATGAAGGGGTTGAGTGTTTTAGGTTTTGAAAGAGGTTGGGAGGGCTTAATGGCGGGCACGTTTAGACCCTTGACACCTCGATCAGTTGGAGGAATCTTGGGCCTCGGGGGCACGACTCTTTACACTGGAAGAAGCATGGAGTTCAAGACGAAGCGGGGAACAAAGAGGGCGGCTGAGACACTCGCTTCGCATGAGGTTGATGGGCTCGTGGTCATAGGAGGCGACGGTTCATTCCGAGGCGCCTGCGAATTAGGCAAAGAAACCGACACGTTGATAGTGGGCATCCCAGCTTCGATCGACAATGACGTTTTCGGAACAGACGAGACCATAGGCTTCGACACAGCAGTGAACACTGTTGTCACTGAGATAGACAAAATCCGAGACACCGCCATATCCCATGAGCGGATATTCATAGTCGAGGTCATGGGGAGAACGAGAGGGTTCTTGGCTTTAACCGCGGGGATCACAGCAGGAGCCGAGGTCATCCTAGTTCCCGAACTCAAGCTGAAGGAAAAGGAGATCGTCAGGACGATCGAGGAAAACCATGCCAAGGGAAAAAAGTCAGGCATAATTGTAGCAGCGGAAGGAGTGGGTGACACACGCCGACTCGCAGAGAGAATCGAAGAGCAAACAAAGTCGGAGGTTAGGCTGTCAGTGCTCGGCTATGCTCAGAGAGGAGGAAGTCCGACAACCAGAAGCAGATTGTTGGCCTGCTTGTTCGGAAACAAGGCTGTTGAACTGCTTTCAGAAGAACAAGGAAACCTAATGGTGGGGTTACAGAGTGGGAATATAGTTAGCATCAGCATCGAAAAAACCTGCAGCAACAGGAAACCCTTAGACCTTACATTGTTGGAACTTGCTAACGTGCTTGCAACTTAGGCTAGTTAAGGGAAAAGAGCGAGCTCTGGGGTTTGCTTCTTTTGTATTTGTGTTGTGCGTTTCGACGCGAAGGTTTATTAAATCGTAATACACGCCTTCTATTAGCCTAGCCCCAACGGAGCCACCAAAATGACCACTCGCACCGCGAACAGAACAGAAAAGTACGAAGAGATGCTTAACAAAGCCGTAAACAAAGCCCTAAACAGAGTTTTTGGCTCTACGGCAACAGATATCATCTACACGCACCTGGAGAACAACTATTCTCTTAGGAAGGATGAAATCGCCAGAAAACTCGACATCTTCAGTCTCGCAATGCAGGAATATCTGAACTCGGGGGCGGCGGTGGTGGAGAAAGAGATACTTGAAAGCTTTTACTCGGGGCTGGGCCTCTTTCAACGCGCTGAGCTAGAGGGACCCAACAACGAGTTTGTCGGACGTCTCAAGACACTGATGCCTCAGTAAGTGCACAACACTAGACCCCCTTTTCAAGTGCCATAAAAAGGATTTATTGAAAAATATGCCTCAATAGGGAGAACGGGGTCCATGTGTCAACAGGAATTATCCCAACCAGCGAGTGCGCGGCTTATCTTAGGAGAAAGTACGAGGGTGTCGAAGTCCCGCTTTATAAGCTTAGAAAGCTGTTCGCCAGGGAAGCCAAACTCTTTTTCGACTGCAAAGACGATGACAAGGCTTCCTGTCTCATCAGATTGTTGAGTAAACCAGACTTTCCCTCATTCCGGATATATTTGGTGGTGAAGGGCTCTGGCGGCTACAGCTTTATGGACGTAAACTTTCGTAACGTAGGAAACAAGGAAACCCTGGAGCATTTCATCAAACGCTACCATCAACAACTTGAGAGTATGACCAAGCTGAGCCTTCAAGGTGCAGAGCGAGAGTACGTTAAGTGTGTTGGCCACGGTTACGAGGAAACAATACCCTAGAGTCGTCTGCGGAATTCCTGGGGAAAACATAATGAACATGGTGACTCAAACTAGATAAGAATGGGAACACTATGAAAGTCCTCCTCGTAGAGCCGCCGAAAGAACACTGGTTCGTCATGGGCGAATATCTTCCCCCTCCACTCGGCATCCTCGGGCTAGCAGCTTACCTGGAAAACCAATGCAAAGACACTGAGATAGAAGTGTTGGACTGCCAAGCGAAAGGTCTGGGCTGGAAAGAATTCGAAAGACACATTGAATCATCCAACCCCAACGTAGTGGCCCCAAGCGCGCTGGCAACATGCAACGCCTACACGGTTCTCCGCACCGTGGAGACTGCGAAAAAGGTGAACCCAGACATAAAGACAGTCGTTGGAGGACAACACTTCACTGCCACAGCACATGAAAGCCTTAAAGACTACCCAGAAATCGACATAGTCGTTCGCGGAGAGGGCGAACAAACCTTCACACAGCTTGTTCAGGAACTAAGAGAGAGGAAACCTGCCCTCTCAAGAATTGAAGGCATTTCCTATAGGCAAAAGGATGACGTCATACACAATCCTCCTAGGTCTTTGATCGAAAACCTGGACGACTTACCCTTTCCAGGGTACCACTTTGTCGAGGATTGTATGAGCAAGTATCATTTCACAATGATGGCGGGAACGAAGCAATACGCGCTCATCGAAGGTTCAAGGGGGTGCCCACACAAATGCACTTTCTGCTCTCAATGGAAGCACTGGAACGGCACTTGGAGGCGTAAGTCGGCAAAGCGTATCGCGGACGAGTTCGAGTACTGTTACAACGAGTTTGGAAGCAGGTTTCTCTGGTTGACCGACGACAACTTCGGATTAGGAAAACACGCCAGCGACTTGTGCGATGAGATTATCAAGCGGGGAATCGCCGACGACATCATGTGGTTTATGCAGGTTCGATGCGACGACATTATTGAGCATCAAGATGCCTTGCCTAAGATGCAGAGAGCTGGAAACCGCTGGATGCTCGTTGGAATAGAGAGCGGCAGCTCAGCCACGCTGGAATCGTTCCACAAAAAGATAAACCCCACAGACGCTCAACGTGCTATGAAACTGCTCAGAGAGAATGACATATTCGCCCAGGCTACTCTAATCATAGGAGAACGGAAAGACTCTGCAGAATCGATAGCCAGGCTTAGAGAGTTCGTAAACCACATCGACCCAGACTTGGCAATCTACATGATTCTAACACCGTTCCCGGGAACCGATCTCTACGAGACTGCCAAACAGAACGGATGGATAGAGGACGCTAACTGGGCAAACTATGACATGGCCCACGCAGTAATGCCCACTGAGACGCTGTCCAGACAAGAGCTGCAAGAAGAACTGTACAAATGCTACCGCAGTTTCTATGGCTCTATGAGCAGGCGGTTCAAAGGGCTGTTCTCCCCAAACAAACTCAAAAGAAAAACCTACCGGTACCTCGCAGGCCAAGGCCTTTTGAAAGCATTAAGGGACTTGGTTTGAGAACTCCTCGCCACCTTACCTCCGCGCTTCTTCTCCTACTTTCCTTCTCAGGACTAATCCTCATCGCTTCCCTCACAAGCCTCCCCCAAAAGATGCAGGATGATGCTTGGAGAAAACCCCTAGTCGGCACGGTTTTCAGCGTTGTCTGCACTCTGGGGATTCTCGCAGGCATATTTCCTTCAAAATGCTCGGGCACATTCCATTTCAGAACCGGAAGACAGAGAAAACTGGCTCGGGAACCGGATAAGTTGCCGAAGGAAGCGCCGGATTTCCGTGGACATCACCCTAATTGCGGAAACTTCAGCGCTCACGTATTCCAGACGGACGGTAGGGTCTTTTGCGGTGGATGCGTTGGGTTAATACTTGGTGCCGCCATTTCGCTCTTAGGAACTGCAGGGTATTTCTTTCTGCACTCATCTTTTGCGCCAGACTATTTCTTGGTCTTTTGGGCTGGTTTCGTAGGAGTTTCTTGCGGGCTGCTTCAGTACCATTTGTTTGACTGGGGCGGGAGTTCCGTCCATCTCCTCGTGAACACCTTCTTTGTGTTAGGCGTTTTCATGCTTCTCGCTGGAGTTGATGCACTAGCTCAGAGCGTGGTCATAGACATGTACGTGATTGTCTTGAGTGTCTTCTGGCTCTATGCGAGGATACTCCTTTCTCAGTTGCACCATAGAGGAATCTGCGCTGCTTGCGGTATGGAACAATGTGGGTACCATTAGAGAAGAGTGTGGAAAGTGCTACTATCTACGTCGCATCCCGTATAGGGCGCCTAGGACGATTAGTATGCCAACTATGACCATTATTAGCGGTCCCAAGTAGTCCCATATTGTCAGTCCTGAAAGGATTGCCAGCCCAATGATCACGATTACGATTCCAAAGATTATGCCAATTATGGCTCCTCCGTGAGGGAGCCCGAAGCATTCACTTTCCATGTTGCGGCGTTCACTGGATCCAAAGCAATTGTTGTCTGAGCGGTATCTTCTCTCAGGACGAGACGCCTGCAATGCTGCACCGCATTTCGTGCACTCCGTTGCGTCATCCTCATTCTTAGTTCCACATTTGGCACAGTAAACCAACTCTATCCTCTCCGTGTTCTTAGACTCTTCATTGTGTGGTTTGTTCTTAAAACTTTGGGTATTGAAGACAGCCAGAGAAGCAAAACTGGGCTGTCAAGAGATGCCGGATCCATAGTCCATGTCAGACTATGTATTTCTGGTTGGTTGTTTCGAAATCCTTCACGATCTCAATCATTCTCCTAGGTGCTCTCAAACTATCCAGGGGAAGGCCTTGAAGTATGGACCAGGGTCCTTGCTCTGCGAGTTTTGTGGCGATGTGTTCCTCTCCAAAACAAGCCTTAGAAACCCTATACACAAGTGGTCGCACATCAGCCTCCTTAAGGTACCCTATGGCGTGGAGATACTCGTGAAGTAACAAAGTATAAACGAAGGCGTTTAGCAGCTTCTTGGACGTCGTCGTTGCCTCAACAATCTGGACTAGGGCACGGTTCAAGACAATGTTATTCGTCCCTAATGGATGGTATGCACCTAGCCTAAGGGGCATGTCGTCTAGGAAAAGCATCATACCACGCCGCTGCTTATCCAAAACCGCCTTGGCGTTGTCTTTCACTATCTCCCAGACATCACTGTAACCGTCAGCGTTGTCTAACCGCGTCTGATTCTCTTCGAACCCACTCATTGGTGTTCAGCCCTGCAAAAAAATGAAGCCCCTGCGTTTCCTCTTTAACCTTTTGCCAAAACGCTTCTACGGTCTTGGCGACATGGCAACGAAGATTACGACTGCAACGAGGGCAACTCCCACTATAACGAAGAGGATTACGAATTCCTGCGGATACCCAAAAATGTAGTGCTGAACGTTGTAGTTGAAGGTCACATGCTTAGCGTTGTCTGAATACGAATTCTCAAAGTGAAACTGATACACCCCGCTTGTTGTTGCGGTAAACTTGAAGTCCAATGGGTTGCTCACAGTGTGGTTCAGTATAACGTTGTCGTCTGGGTCTGTAATCGAGAAGTTGATGGCTGTGCCTATTATGGTCACTCGTCCGGAAACAACATCCTCTGCATTCACCTGTACGTCCCTCGTGATGCTGTCTCTCGCAGGCAGGCTGATGGTTTCAGAATATGCGTTGACTATGCCCGCGATTAGGACAAAGACAGAGAGAATGAAAAGAACGGTCAGAGAGGGCTTCATGCTCTAGGCTACCAACTCCTAGTCTGAGTCTAAGTAGAAGAATGTTGTGAAGCCCGAATCAATATTGAAAAAAGAGGGAAATGGAGGAGTTTTACAGGTAGACTTCGAGTAGTTTTCTCTTAAGTAGTATGTAGATCACTATCACGGTTATGATGAGTTCCGGAATCAGGTATGCTCCATTGTAGCTTGCGGACCCGTAAACGCCTTCCATGGACAATGGGTCGGAAGTGAAGAAGAAGATGCCAGCTAGGAATGAACTTACAAACCTTCCAACTATCCCGACTAACACACCTGCAACTGGAATCTTCTTGAATGCGCCAGCCATACCTAGTGCGGCGAAGGCGATTGGGTAGTCGAGCAGTCCCTGCACCGGGTGGATTATGTAGCTTCCGGGCAGAACAGCGTGGATTAAACCATAGACAAAGCCCGCAAACACACCATACCGCAACCCCCGTCTCAACGAAAACCAAATCAGAGGAACTAGACCAGCAATTGTAACCGCCCCGCCTTGAGGCATCTCATATATCGGAGGCAAGACGTCCTTCAATACGATGGTTAGTGCGATGAAAACTGTTGCTTCCGCAAGAACCTTTGTCTGCAACGCACTCGTAGATTTCTGAGACATTTTTTACATTTCCCTCCGCCAGTATTATCTGGTTCAGGTTCTAAGGGTCGACGGGATTCACCCATCTTCTCAGCCGGGTCACTTTCCCAGCTCCCCTTGTGGGCATAAGAAAGGCCATCAAGTATTTAATGGTGGCGATGGAAAAACCGAGAAAGATGCATCCTTCGGAGAAAAAGCCCACTCCACTCTATTCTTATAGGCGGGTAGCTTCTCCTTTTTGAGTAAGGTGCACTAGAATGAGCGGTTCCCAAATCAACCCTCAAGCGTGGAGACAGCATTTCATGCTATACAAACTCGCCGAGATGGGCGCGTACCACAGAACGATAAAAGTCTCCACCCAATACTTGGCAGAGAGAACAGGAATTTCCCAACAAACAGCCTCGCGACAACTAATAGAGCTTGACAACCTCGGCTGGATTCAGCGAGCAATCACGTCTGAAGGATGCCTAGCCAAACTGACCGACGCGGGAAAGGGACAGCTGAAGAATCTGCACCAAAAGCTGAAAGCTATCGTGGAAGCAACTCGCCCCCTCTCTGTGACGCTGGAAGGCGTGGTGTTCAGCGGTCTGGGTGAAGGCTCCTACTACATCAAGCAAGACGGTTACAGGAAACAGTTTCTCGAGAAACTTGGTTTCGATCCCTACCCTGGAACCTTGAACGTCAAGCTGACCTCCGACTATGACGTTAAGGCTCGGCAGGAGCTGGAGGGCTATCCTGCCATAGAGGTTGAAGGCTTCAAGGACGAGGCACGGACTTTTGGTCCAGTAAGATGCTACCCCACTCTCATAAACAACAGGGCAAAAGGAGCCATGATACTCGCTTTCCGAACACACTATGACGCCCGAGTCCTCGAGATAATCGCCCCCCAATACTTGCGCAGCCAGCTGAAGCTTAAGGATGGACAGAAAGTGAAGATTGAAGTGTTCACGATGCCCTAACCCCCAAACCTATGAGCTAAGAAGGCTCTCCGCCTACTCGCAAACACGTATCCAATCACCAACCCGGCGAACAGACCGCCAAAATGGGCGTAGAAGTTAGTGCCCGAAGAAAGGGTAATCAAGAAGAACATAAAGGCGAAGAGCAGAGCCCCAGTCACAGAGCCCCCAACCACTCTTCTCATGAATATTATGACGGCCCCGAAAACGCCGAAAATGGCACCCGAAGCTCCGGCGGATGTCACGGGTGTTGGGTAGAAAAGGTAGGCTAGGCTAAGGAGGTTGCCTGCGAGTCCTGAAGCGAAGTAGAGAAAGTAGTATTCGGTGTTCGTGAAGAATTCTTCGGCTCTCATTCCGAATATGAGCAGGAAGAACATGTTGCTGGCTATGTGCGCTACGTTGACGTGGACGAACATTGACGTGATCAGTTGCCACCAGTAGCCCCGATCCAGGATTGCATAGTTGTACTGGCCATAGGTTGTTAACACGTTGCTGGCGGTGACAACGAAGTTCCTTCCGATCAGAGAGGTGTATAAATAAAACGCTACGTTAGCGGCTACTAGGACTAGGGTGGGCGAGAGTCTGTGGGGTCTAATTCTCAGCAAGGCCTCTTCACTATTTCTTCTTTCAGATATGCGTGGAGACTTATGAAGGCTTTTATCTCCAGTGAACGGAATATGAGACGGTGTCAGTTTGAAGGTTTTCATCTCCGCTGACATGGAAGGGGTCTCAGGAGTAACCCACGGCGAGCATGTGCTTCGCGATGGAAAGGAGCACGAACGTGCACGGAAGCTCATGACGTGGGAAGTCAACGCTGCGGTGGAGGGTGTCATAGAAGCAGGAGCCCGGAAGGTGGTCGTCAACGATTCCCATGGCACCATGAGAAACATTATTCCCGAAGAGCTTCACGAGGAAGCAGAATTCTTGACAGGCTCGCCGAAGCCCATGTTTATGATGGAAGGCATCGACTCCTCCTTCAACGCAGCCTTTTTCTTGGGCTACCACGGGATGCGAGGCTCTTACCCAAGCATTCTCGAGCACACCTACAGCAGCCGCGTAGTCTACGACTTCTTCATAAACGAGAGATTGATGGGAGAGACGGGAATCAACGCTGCAATAGCTGGATACCACGGAGTGCCCGTTGCCCTAGTGACTGGAGACAGAGAACTGGCAAAGGAAGCACAGGCGTTTCTTGGAAAAGTTCTGACCGTGGTCGTCAAGGAAGCCGTGGGCAGAACAGCCGCTCGCTGCATGAGTCCAGCAAAGGCCAGGCAGTCGATAAAAGATGGTGCCATCAAAGCCCTCGGACTGATTGACAGACTCAAACCGTTTAGGATAAAGCCGCCCATAAGCCTCAAGGCTGTCTTCATCAACCCTGGAATGGCTGAAGTCGCAGAACTGGTGCCAGGTTCCAAGCGAGTCGACGGCAGAACCCTGTCCTACACCTCGAAGGACTTACTGGAGGTTTACAGGGCTTTCTTGGCTATGATTACGCTGGCGGGCACAGTTGCCTAGGAGCTTCGTCTATACGACTCGATTATCTTTCTCTTAATCTCAGAGCTGCTGTTGAGTTCATCTTCTCCGAACTTTCCAATCTTCACGACTTTTGTCCTTAAGCCTCTTTCCGCGATAGCCTTCCTAACGTTTTCGCCGATGTTTGCCTGATCATGCCCAACCGCTATGACATCGGGTTTTATCTTCTCAATTACCTTGCCCATGTCGAATTCCTCGTAGCCCAATATTGCCTCGTCAACCACCTTCAGAGATTCCACGAGAGCCCGTCTCTGATCTTCCGAAATCACCGGCTTCTCGCCCTTTCTCTTCTCAACAGTCCTGTCCCGGGCGACGATGACAATAAGCTCCGCGTTTCTGCCGCCGGCCCTCTTTGCCTCTTCCAAGAATTTGACGTGGCCCAGGTGGAGGACGTCGAAGACGCCTGCGGCTAACACTATCGCCCGCCTTTTTCCTACTTGCTTTCGGTTGGCCATTGAAACTCCACCATTCCAAGCAGTCTTAAGGCGTCGAGCAAGCCTTCACAGTAGGCTACTGAGGCGAGAGCGGTCTCGAATCCTTTTTGGCTACGGTAATACACCGCGTCTTCCAAGTATCGTTCTGCATAGTCCAAGACTGCTCCAGCATCCTCTCCCCGGGAGCTTTTTCCTATTTGTTTGAAGACCTGCTGAGCGTTGGTGATGTACTTTTCCACGAGCTCTTCAATAGTCATTCAACCATCTTCCTCACGCTTTCGGGGGCGTCAGCCAGTACGATTAGAGCTTCTGCCTCCATGAAGTGAAGCTTCCCTGGAAAGACTAGGGTGTGGGGCGGGTTACCAAAGTCATAGCCCACAAGTTCTTTCAGCATACCGGCTTTCACGACTGGATTCCTTGAACCTGCTCTCGCTATGCCCACGGCTATCCCGTCTCGGGTGACTGCGGGGTTACTCTTTCCATCTACCACCCTGAGCAGTGTCTCTAATGCCTCTTTTATGGTCATATATTGTTTCTGCTCTGCCTTTATGTCCAAGAAACAAAGGGTATGGACCCCTGCTGCCAGGTTTCTCTTTATGACGTTGAGCGGGGTTTCAGACGCTGCACCTTTTTCGACGAAGGGAATCGTCACGCTTCTTCCGAACTTGTAGTTCTGCAAGCCCGAAAGTCCTACGGCTGCGGAGATTATGGAGGCGCCGTGGACGATACGTGCCTTGACACCTGCTTTCGTGGCTCTTATCAGCAAGTCCACATGGGTGGTGGCAATCAGCGGGTCACCAGGCACAAGCAAAACTGTCTTCCCCTTTTGAGCAGCCTCCATGATTTCCATTCCACTTTCTTCTTCGAGCATCCTTCTAGAGACTGGAACGATTTTCTTTCCGGTCAGCCTTGCTAGCTTCTCGATGTTTATGCCTTCCATCAAGCTTGTGTACAGTTCCGCGAAGACGTAATCAGCAGTTCTCGCTTCCTTCAAGCCTCGAAGGGAAACGTCACTTTCATCGCATAGACCCATGCCAACGAAAACAAGCTCACCCAATCCACTGCCTCCGCTGATATGTGCGATAACTAGAAATATTAGGGTAACTACGTTACAAAAAGATTGGCTAAGCAAGGTGGGCCCGTAGCTCAGCAAGGTTAGAGCGGCGGACTCTTAATCCGTAGGTCGCGGGTTCAATTCCCGTCGGG
>CAYGVX010000010.1:40488-42096 GCA_964353725.1 uncultured Candidatus Bathyarchaeia archaeon | reverse complement strand
TAGCAGTCGCCGGATGGGGTTCAACCTTGGAGAGGTGGAAGTTCTGACACCAGGGACAGGAAAAATTGCATGACCAAGTGGACAGGGTGAGGGCGGTGGATCCTGGCCAAAAGTGAAAAAAGGGTTTTATCTCTATCGGGCGGCTTTCGATGGCGCTAATGTCGCCGTAAACGAGCGTGTAAAGTGTGCCTTCAACGTTTTCTCTCGTCCTGCAGAACCCCTTCTCTCCTACATCTATCGTGCATCTGCGTTCACACAAGCCACATATTACCTTGTCTGCCGGCAGCTTCTCATAAAGAAGAGCTTCACGGACCGTCGGGCGACTGACTAAGCTAGATTTCATGCACGTTCATTTAGACATAGTGTCATTAGTGTCACATTAAGTTTACTTTGTGGCAAAACCTGATTGGAATAATGCGTATGGAAGATTGAAAAAAGGGGAAACCGCTACCTAGACAGGTAACACCAAGATAGCAGCAACCGGACTGCTGAGAGGATTAATGCGAAACCAACGAGAAGCGCGAATTCAGTAGTTAACCGTGCCCTATCTGTTGAGAAGAGCAGAAGCTGCCTAGTCGCGTCAGTCACATAGGTAATCAGGTTCATGCGGCGAAGATTTGCAGCCATGCGCGCGCATTTCGGGTCTGTGCATCTAGACCGAGTGTTGGTTCATCTAGGAACAGCACTTTTGGACGGTTTATCAATCCGCAGGTTAGCTCGAGTCTTCGTCTCATGCCACCTGAGTATGTATCGACTCTCTCGTCTTTAGACTTCGAGAGTTCCACAAGCTCAGGAAGCTCACTCGCTCTTTTCCTCGCCGGCTTTTTCGGTATTCCATAGAGATCTGCGCAGAGGAGCATGTTCTCAAGCCCTGTGAGGTCTTGGTCTGCCGTAATTCTTGAGGCACAGCCTCTATGCAGTTCCTGACTTCGCTTGTCTGTTTCTCTATATCGTGGTCGCTCACGGTGGCGTTACCTTCAGTGGGCTTCAGAACGGTCATGAGCATGTTCATGCTCGTGGTTTTTCCAGATCCGTTGGGGCAGATAAACCCGAAGTTTTCGCCCTCTTTCACGGTGAAGCCTACATGGCCAACTGCTAGGAGGGATTCGTTGAATTTTTTCGTCAAATCTTCAGCTACAATAACACTCTCTTCATTCATATCTCAGAGCCTCCACTGGTTTTAGTTTTGAAGCTCGCCAAGCTGGATAGAGGGCGAAGATTACACTGACCGCTAAGCCAAAGGCCATGGCACCTGCAAAGACTGTCGGGGTCAAGATGGGAGTTATGGTCATTCTACTAGTGGGTGCAGTCTGGGCTTCTCCCTGCATGAAACCTTCGTTGCTGTTCCCAAGGATTACTGCGACCACGTTTGCTAGGACCCAGCCTGAGCCCGTGCCGATCGCGGCCCCCACTAAGCCGATTATTGCTGCTTCGCACAGAAAGATCAGCAGCACGGTTCGATTTTTCATTCCCAGCGCTTTTAATATGCCAATCTCCCTTGTGCGCTCCATCAGAGAAACAACCATGATGTTCATTATGCCTATTCCGGCCACAAGGAGTGAGATTGCAGCAATGCCGCCTAGAAAGAGCTCTATTGTGGAGAATACA
>CAYGVX010000010.1:13778-40388 GCA_964353725.1 uncultured Candidatus Bathyarchaeia archaeon | reverse complement strand
GTCGCTTGCCTTCATCTCAGTTCACCGTTTCCTTGACTATTGCACCGTCAAGCATCTGCACCGACCTTTTTGCTTGCGAAGCTATACTTTGATCATGTGTGACAACTATCGTGGTTACGCCTTTTTCATTGAGCCTCTTGACCAGATCCATTACTTCTCGTGCGGTATTCGAGTCTATGTTTCCCGTTGGTTCATCCATTAGAAGGAATTTTGGTTTGTTGGCCAATGCTCTCGCGATTGCGACCCTTTGGCGTTCGCCCCCGCTAAGCTCACTAGGTCTATGATGCATTCTTTCCTTCAAGCCCACGGTTTCCAAAAGCTCTTCAGCCCGCTTCCTTCTTTCAGCTTTCTCCATGCCCGGTATGGCCAGTGTCAATTCGACGTTTCCCAGTGCATCAAGACGGGGAATTAGGTTGAAGAATTGGAAGACAAAGCCTATCTGACGTCTCAAATCGGCTAACTCGTTGTCGTTTAGTTTGGATGTGTCAGTTCCTTCTATGAGAACCTGTCCTTCAGTCGGTCTATCCAAGACCCCTATCATGTTGAGAAGAGTGGACTTGCCGCTTCCTGATGGCCCTAGGATCGCGATAAAATCCCCCTTTTCGACCTTGAGATTGATCCCTTTCAAAGCGCTCACCGGGACTTTTCCCTGCATGTAGGTCTTCTTGAGATCTATCGTTTCAAGAGTCAACGTCTTCAAAGATGTCTTCCTCTGTTATCTTTAGTTCTGGAACTCTTTGTTTATTTCGTCGATTTTCTTGGCTGCCTCTTCCAGCACAGACTTCGTCTTGTTCGCAGCGTCTTCTGAATAGTTATCGTGCAGGTTTTCCCTTAGTTTCCACAGCCCAATCATCAGTCCTCTAGCGCTATCTCTGAGCTTCAGCGCGCTTTCCGAATTCGGTTTTCCACAGAGAAACTCGAATGGAGGCGGTGGCGGCGCCGGGAAGAAGGGTGGTCCTATGAATTGGAAACGTCTCTGGATTTCCTCTTTTCTTTGTGCGTTCTCTTCGAGGAACTTCCTGCCTTGCTCAGTGAGGGCGTATCTCTTGATTCCTTTTTCGGCTGCAGGTGTTTCTTCGACGTAGCCTTTGTCTTGGAGCCACGCCATGAGGGGGTAGATGGAGCCTGGGCTGGGTTTCCATTGTCCCTTACTCATGTTCTCAATCTCCTGCATTATCTCTGAGCCTGACATGGGTTTCTCGCTTAGAAGTTTGAGTACGTGGAAACGCAAAAACCCTTTTGGAACCATGGCTGTATGTCTCATCCAATGTTTGAACACGTCTTATCACCTTCGATATCGGCTGTGATATCGATATTGATAATATAAACCTTTCGAAATCCTCCACTAGATAGTGGCTTCTGAAACACGCTTCAGGCACTCAATTGCTGAAGCATAAGTTGGAAAGCCTCGCAGCCCACATTCAGTACCAGCCAGCGCCACTCGTTCTACCCCGAACTGCCTCACTGTCCGGTTGAGGCGCTCTCGCATCAAGTCAACGTCTTCCAAATAGGCTTCCGGGTCCACAGTTCCGCTCGATATCTCTTTCCAGGCATCTGCAACCGCGTCTTCTGATTTGCATGAGCTGAGTCTCTCCTTTATCAGTCGGTCAAAGTCTGTGGTTGCTATACTTACCTTTAGGAGTTTGTCTTGTCTTTCCAACCGTTCCCTTGTTGCTTTCATATTGTAAAGCGGGTCGTCAACATGCGACTCCACGATTCCCAGCGATTTCGTCTCCCAGAATAGCTCGTTAGAAGTGCAGTGTAGGTGAATACATGTTTCCACGTTTCTGCGCTTCGCCCTTCCCATTATCGACTCCCATGCACCAAGCAGCGTTTCTCTGCTCCCAGCTCCACGGTCTATCAACGGGTCATCCATGACGCCAAAGAGAGGTTCGTCCACCGAAACAAGAGCTACCTTCCCACGCTTGACGGCGAAAGCATTCTTCTCCACGACTTCTGAAAGTACACTGCCCAACTGCTTGTAGGTTTGGCTGTTCCGGTAAGGAAGGAAGGAAGCTAGCGTGTAAGGTCCGGTGACGCAAACCCTAAGCTGAAAGGCCCTACCCGTCTCTGTGTATATTCTTTGTGCGTTTTTCTCTATAACTGCAACTTCGGGCAAGACTTCCTTTCCCTGCTTTACGTGGAGGCTTCCAGTCTCAACATAGCCGACAGGCGTCTTCTCCAAACCTTCGAAGATGGAGAGAAACATTTCGTTCATGTCTCGGAACTGTGGAAATGCTGGGATGTCGATTCCTGCTCTTAGCTTGTCCAGGAAAGTGCGGACAACCGTTTCTTCAAAGAAACTGGCAGAGTCGTCGCTAGTCTCTGATGTGTAGCGTCTCGCTCCTTCAAGGAACTTGCCTTCTTCTCCTTGGTAGGGGAGGCTGCCCACGTCGCAGGATTTAACCATCCTTTTTCCTTCTTTCATGCCTAAAATGCTCATATCCTCTTGCCTCTACCTTAACCCTCTTGCCCTTCTGCTCGAAGAATATGCCCTTCTTCGCAGTGGTCTCGCCGATTGGTATTAGACAGCCGCCTTCTTGCTTCACTGCTTCTTGGGCTTTTCTCCAACCTTGGGGTTCGACAGTTACTACGAGTTCGTATTCCTCTCCCCCGTAGAGAGCGAGCTCAACAGGATCTAGACGGTTAATCTCTGCAAACTGGTAAGCTTCTCGGGCTATCGGCGGCTCGTCAATTACGAAGCCCACGTTACTTGCCCTGCTGATCTCGTGGAGGCTCCATGCTAGGCCATCGCTTGAATCTATTGAACCCCTAACCACACCTGTTCTTGCCAGAGACAGCCCCTCTCGAAGCCGTGCTCGGGGCATCAGGACGGCATCTGCAAGTACTCCCCTGGCTTCTGGTGGCGCTGTAGCCTCTTCTGTCAGCATTCTCAGTCCCGAGGCTGTCAAGCCGAAGCAGCCCGTGGTTGCCACGATGTCTCCAGGGCGTGCACCGCTGCGAAGCATCAGTTTCTTGATATTTGCCGAGCCGTAAAGTGCGACGCTGATGATAAGGTCATCTGTTTCGGTGGTGTCTCCTCCCAGCACATAGGTGTCATACTCTCTTGCGCCCGCATTCAACCCTTCTGCGATCTGCTGGATTTCCTTCTCTGTCCGGTCTGGCTGGATTCCTAGAGCGACTACGAGTCCGCGGGGCTTTACGCCTTTTGCAGCGAAGTCACTGATGTTCATGACGACTGCCTTGCGAGCTGCCTGCTGAAGATTCATCTGCGGCGGGACGTCTGTCTTGCCTACGAGCATGTCTGTTTTGAGAATGGCAAGGTCGCCGTCTTCATGTCGGATGGCTGATACGTCGTCGCCGAAAGGTACTTCCACGTTCGGGGCCTTTGTGAGGTGTTTCAGAATTGTTTCGATTATCTTGCGCTCGCCCAGTTGTTCTGCTGTGTGCAAGCCACTAGTCCTCCTCTTGCTTAGAGTTGTCTTAGTCTAGCTTAAAGATGGCTGTCTTTCGTTGTGTGGAAATGGTTAAATCTGTGTTGGTCGTGGTTCTGTAGGAAATCTTGGGATTGTGCAGGTTGATGAAGATTAGGCGGTTTGTCCAAGGGAAGGATGAGGCTGATTGGGTTAGGGTGTGGAATGCTGTCTACGGTGAGCGCTGGGACTTTAGACCGATGACTGTTGAGGAGATGATGGCACTTGAGAAGTCGCCTGACTTCGACGCGGAAGGCAGGTTCATCGCCGAGTTGGGTGGTGAGCCTGTAGGAATCGTTTTTGCTTATGTGGACAAGCTCAGGGAGGAGAAGAAAGGCTTCGTGAGGTCGTTCGGGGTCATCTCAGAGCACCAGGGCAAGGGGATTGAGGAGAAGCTTGCGGACTCGGCTTTGGAGGAGTTCAAGAAGCGTGGAATGACGATTGTCCAGAGTGGGGCTGACGATGATCAGAAAGATATTATCCGTTTGTGGGAGAGCCTAGGGTTCAAGCTTGTACGCATGTTCAGTTTGATGACGGCAGACCTGGCCAAAACTCTGTCGGGTATTGGGGAGAACGTGGACGTGGTGGTCGAGTCTGTGCGGAGAGACGTGGATGAGGATTTGAGGATGGTCAACTGGCTTGACAACGAGTGTTTCAAGGAGCACTTTAACTGGAGACCTAGTCCTGTCGAGCGGACAATCTACTTCGTGCGTGAAGATCCTTTCTTCAAGCAGCAGGAGTGGTTCTTCGTCCTATTGAACCAGAAACATGTGGGGTACGTTGGGGTGGGTGTTGACGAGAAGTACAATGTGGAGCGCAATGTTAAATGTGGCTGGATTCTGGACATAGGCGTGCTCAAGCCTTACCGTAGAACGGGAGTCGGGACGAGGCTAATGCTGCTTGGGATGGATAGGCTCAGAGCTATGGGCATGAAGACGGCGATGCTAGGAGTGGACGACTGGAACGTGACTAAAGCGATGCACCTTTACGAGAAGGTGGGTTTCAAAGTCGCTAAGAAGGACATCGCCTACGAAAGAAGCATTGAGTGAAGTCAGTTCCTTATCGCTATGAGACCGTGGTTGCTCAATATTTCCCCACTTGCTTTCCAACCCTGTGGCAGAATCCATCTTCGCCCACCCATTTGAAAAGTAGGCCTTGTTTCCAATCGTAGCCTTCGTCGACGTGCGTGGCTTGGACCTCACCGATAAACCAAACATGGTCACCTGTTTCTACCTCTTGAACAACCTTGCATTCTATGTTGACCGGTGACTCTTTGATGTAGGGAACGCTCACCTTAACTCCTCTTTCAGGAGTAAGCTTTGCCAAGCTGAACTTGTCACATTCTCTTCCTGATTTCTGTCCGCAAATCCTCACAGCCTCCATGAGTTTCTCGTCGACGACGTTGACGACATATTCTTGGCTTTTGTGGATCAGATCGTAGGAATATCTTTTTGGTGCAATACCGATTCCGACAAGTGAAGGGGTTCCTGAGAAGAAGCCGAACATTCCTATCGTGATGATGTTTCTCTTGCCCTCGTATTCAGTAGATACTAGGTACACTGGTCTGATTGGCAGCTGCCTCAATCCCGTGCGGATTGGCTCCTCTTTTTTCATGTGTCATCTCATCTCGCTTTTCGCTTTCTATGTATGAAAGTCTGCTTCATCTGATATGATTTTCGACTGCGTTGTTTTCCAGCCGCCTTCGGATAGCCGGATGCTCAAACAGGGCAAGACATTCGTTTTGGTCTGCGTGTGCTCGTGGACCGAGTTGTTGAAAGGCATATATGGTAAGGGTAATTGAAGGTTTCAGAGTAGGTCTTCCATAACGGTCGAGTGAGCTGCAGATGAGGAGAATACTTGCGATATCGTTCTTTAATAGCTTCGTGTCTGGAGGACTTGCACTAGTAATCCCCTTACTGCTTCTTGAGAGAAACGTGAGTCTCGCAGAGATCGGCATGGTGATCTCCATTTTGCCTTTGGTCTTTCTTGCAGTTCGGTTGCTCTTCGCAGCGCTCGCAGATCAAGTGGGGTGGGCTCGGTTCTACCTGCTATTGAACTGGCCAGGCACACTTATTTCGACTTTGATATATTTCGTAGCTAGCTCCACTCCAGCTTTCTTCTTAGGCAAGATTGTTGAAGCAGTGAAAGCATCTTCTTACTGGGCGGTGAACAGAACTGCCATTTTCTCGCTATCTCCTAAACAGAAGGCAGCGGGAGCTACGAGAAATGCCGCTGTCCTGTCTCTATCTACTGCCGTTGGCAGCGCAGTTTCTGGGGTGGCATTGGCTTTGATGGGCTTCGCACTTACATTGAGTATGCTGATCTTCGTCTCTGTGATCATGGTGATTCCAGCCGCGTTGATTTGGCGAGCTCAGGGTAAGAGATCAAGTGCGGGAGTCCTCCACGCTCTTGCCTCACTCAACCCAAAAGGTAAGGGAAGGGCGTTTTGGTTTGTCTCATTCGTGATGCTATTTTATAGTCTGGCGCTATATCCTCTCTTTTCGCTACTTTTGCCAGTCTTCATGGCACACGAACTGGGATATGACTACCTCGCAATAGGAGCAGCTTTCATGTTCTACGGCTTGCTTGCTGCTTCAGTGACTTTTGCTGCTCTAAGATTTTCTCTTGGTATTCACCGTGTTGTTATTCAGAGTGTTGTTGCCTTGCTTGCCACATTTCTGTTAGCAGGCTCTGGCTATTGGTTTTTGGCACTTTTCTTAGCATTGGCTCTTGCAGATGGTCTTGGAATAGGCTTTTTTGAATCAATCATTGCTAAAGCTTCTAAGAATGAACTGACCGTTTCCTTCGACGTGGGGCTACTTCATATACCTATGAGGATTGCGGAGTTTGCGTCAGTGTTGCTAGCCGGATTCGTCGTCCAGTCTTTCGGGTACCTACCTGTATTTGCAGCTTCGGGATTCTTCTTCACAGCTTTCTCCATTCTCTCCCTGTACGCTCTGAAAGCTTGAATTACGACTCAAAGAGATGCTTGCAGGTTGAGCATTATAGTCGCCATGAAATCAAGATGTGCAAGAGGAATAGTTGCAGACAGGTCTGAAGCAGCGAGTGTTGGCACTCGTCCAAAAGACAGTTAAGCCGAACCCACGATACTGCTTCAGGGAAATGCAACGGAAAGCGTTCCTTCCCAACAGATGGTCTTGTGCCTCGGTGGCTCAGCTCGGTAGAGCAACGGTTTCGTAAACCGTCGGTCGCGGGATCGAAGCCCGCCCGAGGCTTCTCTCACCTGGCAAACACATTTCTGGGACTTGAGCCAAGCGCGAAGAGCCTGCATAGTCTGCTTTTATACTAGGCGGACGTACTGTCTTCACAAGGAAACAATATTCGATGACAATAATCATAGATGACGCCGGTATTGGAGATCTCCTTTTCGGCGTGGTAATAGGAGCTTTTCGCGATGAGAATCAAGAGTTCGCATATGAGGTCCTGGACGTCCGGTATTTCAGAACTCAGCTATTTCGCAGAAAAGAGTATCTGAAACAAGCGTCAAGCATTGTGCTCCAACTGCTTTACAAACTGAAAATCAAAGCAGAGGAGCCAATTCTGATATGCACCGGTTTTATCTTTGACGAGGCTGTCAAGGATCTGAAACTGAGATTTGGCGACGACAGGGTTCGCAGAATCAAAGTTGAGGGAGAAGCCCAAGACCTGACGGAAACAGCCTACCTTGACGAACTGAGGAACCTTGGATACGAGCCGTTGAGGGAGAGAGACTCGAAGCGGGCGAAGAGCTTCTTTCACATGATGAACTGGCTGGAAAGGAACCCAGATAAACTGAAGTATGCAAAGTCAGGTTGGCCACGCCTGGCAAGATATAGATTGTTTAGACAATGCGGCAGAACGCAGGAGCTTACGGACCACACTGGACTGTGATCTCTGGCATTGACATTCTATGTTGGGCTCGTTTATGTTTGTTCTGTCGGGGAAGAGTGTACTTTCTGGAAGCTGAGTTTTCCCCAGAATACTCGTTCGTTGCGTGTGAAGCCTGTGCTATGGCAGATGTGCTGTGACACAGTGTTGTCGATCTTTATGTGGACGAGGGGTTTGCGGTCTTGGGCTAGGACTTTGCTGCATATGTCTAGGTGAACTTTCCTCCCTAATCCTTGCTTTCTGTGTTCTGGGAATACTTGGAATCCGCCCATGTTGGCGTAGTATGGGGACTGTCCGTAGCAGAATGCCATGGCGATGGGCTGTCCGTTTTCGTTTCGGATGCAGGAGGTTGGCATCGTTTGGATGCAGCGCTGGATGAATTCAAGGGATTGGTCGAATTTGTAGTCCCAGTGGTCGTTCACGAATGGGGCATCTTCCATTGTGAGGGAGCCAAGGGTTGGGGCTTCTTCCCGCAGCCTGTCTAGCGTCCATGTGTGGCAGTCATGCTCGACTGTGACCGGAGCAACGTGTTTTTCCAGGAGCGGTATGAACTTGTTTTCTATGCAGAACAGTTCTGTCTCTGGCTGGTTGTTTGGGATAAGTTTGAGCAGTGGAACCAAGTCTTCTTCTTCCTCTGTCCAAAGCATGATCGCCCAGGTGACGAAGAGAACTGCTGTATTGTTCACGTAACAGTGAACCCAGTCTTCCCCTAGTGCGTCGACTAGCTCGTACATTCGCACTGTGCTTCTCGGTGAACGATCTAAGACTGCTCTGATCTGATTTCTGTCTCTTGACTCCACTGTACGTTTCCCAGCATTGTCTCGTAGGTTGGCATACTGAGAAGAGTGATCGTGCTTTTCTGCTATTCTCTCTTTCGTGGACGCTACCAGTGTTTTCCGTAGTTGCTTGCTGCTGCGACTATGTCGAAAATGTCCACGTCCCCGTCTCCGTCGATGTCTGATGGCGGTCTAGGCCAGGTGGGCTGCACCGGCTGCCCATAGATGGTCGCCATTCTCACGATGTCGAATATGTCTACGTCTCGGTCGCCGTCGACGTCTCCTGCTATCGTCACGAATACTTGTCGGACTACGAGGTTGTTTTCAGTTTGTGTTTCGCCTTCCACAGGGGTGACGTAGGCGTTGACGTCATATGCGCCTTTGTCGAAGCCTGTTGTGTCCCATGTGAATGTGAGAGTTGTTGTCTGTCTTTCCGCTAGGATGATCGTTTGGGTGGCTATTTGTGTGGAGTTCGCATAGACTGTGATGTTGAGGGTTTCCGGGAAGTCGCCTTGGTTTGCCACTGTGACGTTTATGCGCGTCGAGTATCCTTGCCCTATGATGGTTCTGCTGAGAGCCATGCTCGTTGCGGCCAGGTTGTGGGCGTCCATGATTGACCTGTCTGTTATGTAAGTGAAAACAGGAAGCCAGCGTTGCACGACTGTCTCGATGTCTTCTGGGTCGGGGTTGAAGGCCTGGAATATGCCTCTTTCCCACCATGAGTCTGGGTAGGGTCCAGGTTCATACTGCCAAGCGCTGTCGTTGTTATAGATTTCGCATGTTAATGCGTAGACACTTCTGTTGCCGTACATCCAGTCGTCCCACACGCCCGAAGTTGTGTACCATGTTCCAGACTGATACGAGGGTGCGCCCGTCAAGGCTGAGAGGTCTCCGCCTATATCGGTGAAAATCTCATCGTCTGGAGACTGTGTGGAAGTGTATCCCCACGGGTAGACTATGTTCTCAGCCCCTGAGTGGAAACTTACGGCGTATTCAAAATCATGCTGCAACGCCAGATCTCTCATGGCTTGAGTTTCAGGCTCTGAGAAGGGTGCAGGTCCACGGTAGTCTTCGTCCCACGGGTAGGGGCTGCCGCTTTGGACTGGTGCGTTCCACTGGTAGCCGTAGTTGCGGTTCAAGTCGACGCCTCCAACCCAGTCTTCTCCGAACTGGCCATCTGCATCGTTGTCGACTCCTTCCCACCTCACGAAAAGATACTGATAGCCATCCCACCGCAATAGGTCTTCTATGTAGCCGTCTCCGTCCTCGTCTTCGGGTGGGTCCTCGTCGAGCAAGCCGTCGCTGTCCTCGTCGAAGGGATGCGCATTCTTGCGCTGCCAATCATTTTCCAAAACAACCTCTAAGCCGTCCACGTTCAAAGCTGGAACGATGTAAATTTCGCTGGAGTTGAGCAGGTGGGTCAAGGTCACATTTGTTCCAAAGGCGGTTGCGACTTCCACTGCGAAGTATAGTGAAAGCTCGGCGCTGATGGGCTCACGGGCATGGTGATAACCCACGAAGAACACCTCAGGCTTAGGCTCCGTCGCGCTTTCGTTCGTCAACCTGACGCAGTAGATGTCCCTGCCCTCCCAGCTTTCACCGATGGAGAAGACGTCCACGATGTTTGGATAGGTGGAATTCAGGTAGAGAAGAGTGTCAACGATTTCACTATAGTTATGGTAATGCGTCCAATCTCCCCACGGAACATCAAGGGGTTCATCTGGCATATAGAGGTCAGTAGTCTTTGTATAATAGTCTCTCGCTCCATCCGACACGGCGGTCGCAGACTTTGGAAATGAAGCAAACATGAGCAATAGAAGTAGGGTAAGCATCACTCCAGAAACTGTTTTCCTAAACAAGCATTATCCCTAAACTCTTCCATTGAACATGCGAGAAATAACCCTTTTGCCTCATACTACATTCTGCAGGTCGGCGAGATAGTTGATGACGTCGACACATGTCGCCGCTAGGTAAGGTTTCCTGCCCAGAGAGATTTTTCTCCCAAAACGCAGCACAAATCCCTCATCTTTCTTCGGCAGCCCTACTTGGTCTCCCAAAACAAACACAGGGTTCTCCCCAAACCTCACTTTCCAAACGTCCTCTCCTTTCTCCTCGAGAACAAAGACATTCTGCTTCTCGCCCACAAGCTCCTGCAAACTCTCCCACCCCACGCTTATTCCAGGATGCTTACCACCCGACAAGACCTTTCTCAAGACCTCCTCCCAACTCCCCTCGTCTGTTCTCACATCCCGCAAGCTCCCACCGTCTACAGTCAAATGCAGCGGAGGACGAGGTGGACCGCCAAGAATCACGTGGAAAACAACGTCTCGCCGCAATGCACCCGAAGTGAACAAACCCAGTAGAAGACACTGATAGACCACATCCAGCCTCCCACCCTCCCGCAAACAACCAAAATCGCCGTCAGTCCAGCCTCGACGAGAATACAGGACAAACTCTCTCATAACACAACAATACCCCTATTTTCTCCTGACAAAATCGTCCAAGCCACCCTGCCCACTCCTACGAATTCCCGCTCCTCTCACAACGACATCGCCGTCCAACAGCAGCTCCATCCCATCCCTCGCCGCCACCGTCTTTACACCAGTCTCCCTCTCCACCCGTCTCGCCTCCCCAGCTGGACCCCGAAAAATCATCTTCATCCCAAAATGCGTCAACACCACAAACCTCGGATTCACCACCGTCACAATTTTGATCGCGTCGTCAGTGGTCATGTGCCCCTGCCATGGCTCCCTGGTAGGTCGCAAAACACAGAGAATCAGCACCCGTACTCCCTTGTAATCAGCTTCAATCCCCTCGAAGAACTCGCTGTCGCTCGTGTATCCCAGGCTTCCCACACTGCTTTCAAAGCGGAAACCCACAGCATCCGCGTCTGAATGCTTCGCCTCGGTCCCAACAACCTTCATGTCACCCAGCTCAACTCTCGTCTTCGGCAAGACCTCAACCAGCCGCCTCGGTAAGCCCTGATGATATCTTGAAACCGCCGTTTCAGTAGTCTTGCCCCCTTTAAGCACACTCCTCGCGGCAGCAAGAACACCTCGTCGCTTGACAGTTCCGCCAGTCATCGCCTCCACCATGACCTCAGCATCGGTATAGTGGTCAGGATGGGCATGTGATACAAAAACCCCGCTGACCTTCCGTGGGTCTAAGCCCAAGCCCCAAGAGTGGACGAGCGCTCCAGGACCAGGGTCCAAGTGCAAGTTAACACTTTCGCCCAGAAAACGGATGCCTCCAGTTCGTCGCTTCTGCGTAACCGTGGCGAATCTGCCTCCGCCAGTTCCCAGAAACACGATCCTGAGCCCGCCCAAACACACCACCTTAACGAGTAAACGCGACACCCTTCATTAGCTTTATTACGCGACTCCCACAAAGTAGCCAGCGAAGAGTGGCTGAGAGACATGCTCGTTGTCATACGCCTAGGCGGCTCAATCATAGCCTCTCCGATAAATCCCCAACGCATAAACCAGTACGTGGAACTTCTCAAACAACTCAGCGGAGACGGTCACAACGTCATAACTGTCGTCGGCGGAGGCGCTCTAGCCCGAGAGCTGATCAGAACAGGTAGCACCTTAGGTCTGAGCGAGGAAGCGCAAGACTGGCTCGCCATACACGTCTCCCGCCTCTACGCTCTGATATTCGCCCTGAAGCTAGGAGAAGCCGGAACAGGAAAGGTGCCCACGTCCGTACGTGAGGCTGCCAACGCCCTGAAAGAGAATAGAATCGTGGTCATGGGTGGACTGAGACCCGGGATGACTACAGACGCCGTCGCAGCCCACGTTGCCCAAGAAGTCAAGGCGCAGCTGCTAGTTAAGGCCACGGACCAAGAGGGCATATACACCAAAGACCCGAGAAAATACAAAGACGCCAAGAAACTGGACAAGATAACATTCAAGAAGTTGGCGAGACTCTTGGAGCAAAATCGCCATAAGGCGGGGATTCACCAAATACTCGATCCAGTAGCGGTTGAAATACTCCAAAAGACAAGGACAAGAACCATTGTGGTGAACGGTGGCAACCCGCGCAACCTTCATGCAGCAGTTGAAGGCAAGAAAGTGGGCACAGTAATTGCAGAATAATGAATAAATAGTCATGCGCCCTAGGTTGGTGCGGTGTGAAGGAATGCGCCGCCAATTTACCTAGACCCGTTCAGTGTTCTTTCCGCAGACAGCCAAGATCGTCCAAAGAATCCATGGTTTATGTGGAGACTTTTTATTCAGACAACGCTTAACTACAGTGCAAACTCAAAAAGTGGAGGCAGAGGCAGTGGTTAAGCTCCGAGAAAGCGAGCAGAAGACACTTGTTGCAATGGGCAGTCTAGGCGGTAGAGCTACCGTGGACCAACTCGTACACACAGGTGGTCTGGCCCACGCCGCTGTCATGCGTGCAGCGTTGGAGATGTCAAATAGGAGCATCGTGAAGATTCAGGAGCAGAAGAGAACAGTCATCTCGCTAAATGAGGAGGGGCGGCTCTATTCGAAAAGAGGCTTGCCTGAAAGAAGAGCCCTCGACGCAGTTTGCAGGAGGGGCGAAACCCGTATTGACGAATTAGCCCGGGAAGCTGACATATCTGCCAGCATCACTCCCATAGCTCTGGCTTGGTTGACTCAGAAACGTTGGGCAACGATAAACAGAGAAAAAGGCACAATCATCGCTACAGAGAAGAGGCCCCCCTTCGGAGACGATGAGCATCTTCTATGGCTTCTTGCTGAGAAGCCCACACTCTTGATGGAGGAACTGGACAAAAACCTACAGCAGGCTGCCTTTATTTTGAAGAGGCGGAAGCTTGTTAGTGTCGAGGAAAAGTCTTTCCGAACTCTAGAGCTGACAGCTAAGGGACGAGAACTGGTTGAGAAAGGATTCGAGGCTTCCAAAGAGGTGAGCCAGCTTACCCCTGAACTCATTCTTACTGGGAAGTGGCGCGAGACAAAACTTAGAAGGTTCAACGTGACGGCCCGGGGCACACCCGTGTATCCTGGTAAGGCTCACCCGTTGCAGCAGATCATCGAACGGGCGAAGGAGATTTTCCTGGAGATGGGTTTCACGGAGATTCGTGGACCTTTGGTTGTGACGGCTTTCTGGAACTTCGACGCCTTGTTCCAGCCTCAGGACCATCCTGCGCGGGAGATGATGGACACGTTCTACCTCTCTATGCCTAAGGCTGGCCGTCTGCCGAACAGAGGCGTGGTGAATGCTGTGGCGAAAGCCCATGAAAACGGCTGGAAGACAGGTTCTAGAGGATGGGGCTACAAGTGGAGCGGGGAAGAGGCCAAGAAGCTCGTCTTGCGGACGCACACAACAGCCGAGACAATCAAATACCTTTCAAAGCACAAGAAACCACCGATAAAAATCTTCTCCGTGGATAGGGTGTACCGAAACGAGCAGCTGACCTACAAGAACACGGCTGAGTTCTACCAGATAGAGGGCATAGTGGTTGACAGGGGAGTGACGCTGCGCGATTTGATGGGCACTCTGAAGGCTTTCTACAGCCGTTTCGGGTTGAAGAAAGTGCAGTTTTGGCCGTGCTACTTCCCCTACACCGAGCCTTCTGTGCAGGCGATGGTCTATGCCCCGAAGCTTAAACGATGGATGGAGCTCTGCGGCATGGGCATGTTCAGGCCTGAAGTGCTAGCTCCGATGGGTATAAAATACCCTGTTCTGGCTTGGGGAGGTGGACTTGAGCGTATAGCCATGCTTGAGCTTGAGCTGGACGACATTAGGTTGTTGTACGGAAACAGTCTTGGATGGATTAGGAGGACACCTCTATGCCAGTGATAACACTCGAGAGAGAACGCTTCTCCAAGTTTGTGGGACGTGAGCTTGCTCTTGCGGAAATGGAGAAGTGGTTGCCTTGGCTGGGGTTCGACATAGAAGAGGTTGGAGAAGACCACTTGAAGGTTGAGTTCAACCCCAACCGTGTTGACTTCTGCAGCTACGCTGGAGTGGCGAGGGCTTTCAAGGGTTTGAGAGGGTGGGAAGTCGGCTTACCCAGATACGAAGTAAGGAATGGCAACACCGTTCTCAACATAAGATCGGCGGTGTCTAAGGTTAGACCCTTCATGTTAGGGGCAGTTGTACGCGACATAAGGCTTGACGAGCTCGGCGTCGCGGACTTGATGGAAATGCAGGAAGACCTGCACTGGGGCATAGGCAGAGACCGCAAGAAGGCTTCCATAGGAGTCCACAACTTAGACGCCGTTAAACCGCCCTTCACGTTCACGACAGCCGAGCCCAAAAGCGTCAAGTTTACGCCGCTGGACAAGACCGAAGAGATGAGTCTCAAAGAGATTCTGGAAAAGCACGAAAAAGGCATGGCGTATAAGCATCTTGTCGACTGGGCAAGGAAATATCCGTTGCTCATCGACAAGGATGGCAATGTGCTCTCGATGCCGCCGATAATAAACGGGGAATTGACAAGAATCGATGAGAAGACTCGGAACCTGTTTCTCGACGTAACTGGCACCGACTACGTGGCAGTTGAAAGAAGCTTGAACGTGCTCTCGACAGCTCTAGCAGAAATGGGGGGTACCATCGAAAAAGTCAAAGTGAGATTCCACGATCACACAGTGCTATCGCCAGACCTGGACCCGAAAAAGGCGAAGCTTCGAGCGGCATACGCTGAAGAGCTGCTTGGTCTTCGGCTTTCCGAGCCAAAAATCGTAGAGTGCCTGCAGAAATGTAGACTGGGGGCTGAAAAAACTGGAAGAGGAGTTGTAAAGGTGGAGGTTCCCGCCTACCGCATCGACATTCTCCATGAAGTGGACTTGGTAGAGGAAGTGGCAATCGGCTATGGGTACTACAACATCAGACCCACCTTTCCCTCCTCAGTTACAATCGGTGGACGTCATCCCGCATACAAGACCGCCAACAAGGCGAAGCACATCATGATTGGTCTAGGCTTCACGGAAGTCATGAACTTCACGCTTACAAGCGAAAGAATGCACTATGAGAAGATGCGCAGACCGGTGGACAAACCTGTCATGCTCGCTAACCCTATTTCGATCGAGTACACCATCATGCGGCAAGACCTGCTGCCCAACCTGATGATGAATCTTGCTAACAACAGACATGAGAGCTTCCCCCAGAGACTCTTCGAAGCCTCAGATGTGGTTTGGCTGAACAGCAGACAGGAGACTGGATGTGAAAGACGGATGCGCCTTGCCGCAGTGTCGTCTCACGCCTCGGCGAACTTCACCGAAATAAAGTCAGCAGTGGAAGCGTTGTTGGCAAACATGAGCGTGAAAAGCTGGAGGATAAGTGAGACAGCGCATCCAAGCTTCATCGAGGGGAGAGCTGCCACGATACACGTCAGAAACAGGCAGATAGGCGTGCTCGGTGAACTGCACCCTGAAGTCTTGAACAACTTCGAGCTCGAGAACCCTGCAGCAGCCTTCGAAATTGACCTGGAACTCCTCAATCTTTGAGAAACCTTTTTTCCCACCTTCTACATCATTCTGCTTTAGCGATGATATGAGCAACAAATCCCGCCGAACCCCTCTTCGGAGGGCTCGTGCCGACGGACTCGACAGAGGCTTGCTCATTAGCTTGCTGATGAAGAAGGGCTTACCCAAACACGAGACACGGCGGGCGCGGGTGCAGAATTCCCACGCCGGAGAGAACTCAGCTGAGAAGAGTGTGACACTCCATCGATGAAATTGAGTGTTAGGTTGACGTGGGGCACAAGCCACCCGCGATAATGGGAACTCTTAAGTCTCAAATCAATGACTGTAGAAAGGCACTTAGGGGACTGAAAGGTTGGATGCCGAAAAGAGGCTAGAGATAATCACGCGCAACACCGTGGAAATAATAACCCCAGATGAGCTGCGGCAACTACTCGAAACCGAGGCAAAACCCCGTGCCTACTGGGGCTTCGAATCCAGCGGTCTCATGCACATCGGGCTTGGCTTGGTTTGCGGCTCAAAAATCAAGGACATGGTAGAGGCAGGGTTCCACTACATCATCTTCTTGGCAGACTGGCACTCATGGATAAACAACAAGCTCGGCGGCAAGATGGAAAACATCCGTCTATGCGGAGAATACTTCAAAGAATGCTTCACAGCCCTCGGTGTAACGAACGTCGAGTACAAGTGGGCAGCCGACCTCGCAGGCGACATCGCCTACTGGGAAAAACTCGTGAAAATAGCTAAGGGAGCCTCAATCCAGCGCATATGGAGAGCTCTCCCCATCATGGGTAGAGAGATGAACCTCTCAGATATCGAAACCGCCTGGTTGCTGTATCCTTGCATGCAAGCCACAGACATATTCCACATGGACCTCGACGTGGCATGTGCGGGTATGGAGCAACGCAAGGCTCACATGCTTGCCCGTGACTCAGCAGAGAAGTTACGGTGGCGGAAACCCTCATGCGTCCACACTCCGCTGCTAATGGGACTGCAAGGGCCTGCCCAGAGTGACAGACAACTCGACGAAGATGCAGCCTTGAACCTCCAAATCGTCTCCAAAATGTCAAAGAGCCTGCCCAACACATGTATCTTCGTTCACGACTCGCCCGAAGACATCAAAGCCAAATTGAAGAACGCTTATTGCCCACCCAAGCAGACTACAGCCAACCCTGTGTTGGAGGCGGCGCGCCTCGCCGTGTTCACCAACACTAAAGAGCTGACAATCACGCGTCCCCCGAAATACGGAGGTCCCGAAACCTTCGTGGACTACGAAGGGCTCGAAGAAGCCTACAGAAACGGCAAAACCCATCCCCTGGACCTGAAGAACGCGGTCGCCGAAGCCCTAATACAAATATTAGAGCCCGTTCGAACACACTTCAAGAAGCATCCCGAACTGCTGGAAAGGATGAAAGAAATAGAAGTAACAAGGTGATGCTGAGTTGTCCACCCAATTGAAAGAGAAGACAGAGAAGTTTGAAGAGATTCTAGAAAGGCTGGCAGTTCAGTCAGCCAAAGGCGTCACCATAGTCGTCGAGGGCAAGAAGGATGTCGACGCGCTCCGCAGACTCGCCTTCAATGGCAGCATAATCGCGGCAAAGACAAGAAAATCCTTCCTCGCCCTGGCTGCGGAGATCGAGCATTTGGATTCAGAAGAAGTGGTGCTGTTGCTGGATTTTGATAGGCGGGGCAAGGAGTGGACCACGCGTTTAACGCAGTATCTCGAGCGAACCACGGTTAAGCCGAACACTTACTTCTGGAGCGAGCTTCAGAATCTCGTGGGCAATGACGTCAAAGAAGTGGAAGGCATTCTGCCCTACCTCCAGACCCTGAGAGGCAAGAGTGGAGAGTCGCAAACTATAATAGAGAGTAAGCTGTAACCGAATACGGTTTACATTCACTATAGTAAGTGAATCCTTACAAATATCACTTGGAGGTGACGTTAATGGGATCATCACAAACCGTTACAGTAAAGTATGTAATCCAAACGAAGTTTGAAATCGAAGGCGTCGTGGAAAAACCCGACGTCATAGGTGCAGTTTTCGGTCAAACAGAAGGTCTTTTCGGTGCTGAGTTGGATCTGCGGGAACTGCAGAAATCTGGAAGAATCGGAAGAATAGAAATCAACTTGTCCTCAAAGCAAGACAAAACCACCGGAGCTATCATCATACCTACGAGCCTCGACAGAGTCTCGACAGCCATCCTCGCCGCCAGCATTGAGAGCATTAACCGTGTCGGACCGTGCAACGCGAAGGTCACTCTGGAGAAGGTTGAGGATGTACGTGATTCTAGACGCAAAGTGATCATTGACCGTGCCAAGGAGATTCTGCATCAGTGGAACATCGAGACCATGCCGAGCACCGACGAAATCTATCGCCAAGTGTCGGAGACGCTGCGGACGGCTAAGGTTGAGAAGTATGGCAAGGACGAGCTTTCAGCGGGTCCGAATGTTGATGGCTCGAAAGAGATATTCTTTGTCGAAGGCAGAGCTGACGTTCTTAATCTACTTCGGTGTGGGATACTGAACGTCGTCGCTCTGGAAGGAGCGAAAATACCTGAGACTATAATCAAGCTGAGCAAAGAGAAGGAGACCACTGCTTTTCTCGACGGCGACCGCGGAGGAGACTTGATACTCAAAGAGCTCATTCAGGTGACCGACACGAAGTACGTGGCCAGAGCGCCGCATGGCGTGGAAGTGGAGGAGTTGAACTGCAAGGAAATCATGGCTGCGCTTGAACGCAAGGTTCCGATGGAGCAGTTGAAGAGCGGTGGACGGAGGGAGAAGCGAAGAGTGCTCGTGCCTAAGCAGATCGTCGAGGTTGCGAAGGAGCTGGAGGGCACTCTGGAAGCCATGTTGCTCAATGAGGGCATGGAGAGAATAGAACGATTGCCAGTTAGCGAGCTTGCGGTGAGGCTTCAACAAACAGAGAACATTGACACAGTCGTCTTCGACGGCGTCATAACCCAGCGTCTGGTGGACATAGCCGCTCAGAAGAAGGTCAAGTACTTGGTGGCTGCGCGTGTCTCAGACGTTGTTAAGCCGCCTTTGAACGTGCACCTGATCAATTTCGCCGATATCCAAGGCTAACCAAAATCCACACTCGCAGATGCCTATTTTTCCACCCACCTCTTATACAGGGCAACTCCGACGGCGAAAAGTATTACTGCAGAGAAAATGAGAGTCGCCATCGGCAGCAGCAGGTCACTGAATGTGGCGTTTCGAATCATTATGTCTCTAAGTGCTTGGGCTGCGTAGGTCATGGGTATCACTCTGCCCATCTGCTGCATATACACTGGCAGGTAGTCCATCGGGAAATACATGCCCGTGAAGAATTGCAGCACTATAGCGATGGTTGTAGCCGCGTTTGAAGCTTCCTGAGGCGACCTTCCAATGCAGGATATTATTAGGCCGAGGGCTATTCCGTTTATCGAGCCCAAGAAGAATATTGGAAGCAGCAGTGGAACGTTCCAGTTGAGCTTCGGGCCGAGAAGGACCATGGCTAGACTGGCCATGACTACTATTGATATGGTTGTTTGGAACAGAGCCGCCAGAGCTTTTCCGACAAGCATGTTAATCGGGCGGATGGGTGCAGCCCTAATCTTCTTCAGAGTTCCTTTCTCTCTCTCAAACACGATTGCGCCTGTGGACACAACCATGCTCGAGAACAAGAGGGGGTAGGTCAGCATGCCTGGAACAATGTTCTCCTTGTACCCCACCTTCTGCCCGGTTACCGCCACTTCCTCGCTTACCGTGATGGGGTCGGTGTAATTCGTCCCGAACTCTGTAAAATAGAAGCCGTTGTAAAACTCTGTAAAGTAGGTCTTGACTCCGCCTCTAATCATCTGGCTCACATCAAGATACGTGCCATCGACGACAAGTCCCACGCTCGCCTTGCCCATGTAGAGGTCTTGGGTGAAGTTTTGAGGGATGGTTATGAAGGCGCGTATGTTGGTTGCGTTCAGTTCCTTCCATGCCTCTGTCTCGTTCGTGAAGTTTCTAACCGTTAGGAACCCTGTTTGGTTAAGCCCTGATATGATGCCCGCTGTTGTCCCAGTCGAGTCCTTTTCGTAGTCAATCACTCCAACCGTCGCGTTGAAGGGTATGTCTCTTCCAAAAATCGCGGTGAATAGCAGCAGAATCATCACCGGGAAGGCTATTGTCCAGAAGACGGTTCCTTTCTCTCTGAAAAACGTCTTGACATCCTTTACAGCTATCCCAATTATCGGGTTCATCAGGACTCCTCCGTGAGCTTTCTCCCGCTCAGTTTTATGAACACGTCTTCAAGAGTTGGCTCGACTATCTCGATCCTTTCCGTCAAGACTCCTTCCGAAGCAAGCTTGTTAGATACTTCATTCATGACTTCCCAGGGGTTCGTCGTGGAGATTCTGATTTCGTTGTCTATCATCGTGCTTCTGTGCCCCTTCAGAGCCGCAAGCGCCTTCTTCCTGTGAGATTCCTTCACTTTGATGTGAATCGACGGTTCTCCCCCAATCTCCTTCTTCAGAACGTGAGGCTCATCGAGGGCGGCAATCTTCCCCTTCTCCATAATCGCCACCCTATCACAGATCGCCTCAGCCTCATACATGTCATGCGTGGAGAGAAGAATGGTCTTCCCATAGTTCTTGAGGTTCTTAATCAACTCCCAAAACTCTCGCTTGATGGTAGGGTCAAACCCTACAGTGGGTTCGTCCAGGATCACTATCTGAGGGTCGTGAATAATGGATGCTGCAAGGTTTGCGCGTCTCTTCATACCCCCCGATAGTTTATCAACCCTTCTTTTCAAAAACTCGCCGACACCCAGAACCTTCGCAGAGAACTCAAGCCTCTCCTTGAACTTCTGAGATCCTAGCGAATAGAGTGAGGCTGAGAAGACGAGGTTTTCCCGTACGTTCAGTAAGTCGTAGAGTAGAGTTTCTTGAGGGCAGAATCCTATCATACTGCGGATCTTAAGGGAGTCCTTGACCAGGTCCAAGCCTTTTACGGTCGCTTTGCCGTCGTCGAATGTTCTCAGGCCGCACAGTATCTCCATCAACGTTGTTTTTCCGGCGCCGTTTGGGCCTAACAGCCCGAAGGTTTCTCCCTCTTCGACGCCGAATGAGACTCCGTCTACGGCTTTGACTTCACCGTAGTGTCTTACCAAATCCTCGACTTCAATAATCATGCTTTCACACACGCTCGCCGTTTGTCAACTGTGTTTATCGAGTAGAATGGAAGGATGTGTACGTCACAAAAAAAGCTTTTCTCCTCGTCACCGTTCTATTATGAGGGCGTGTTGGTGCTGAGGCTTTGAGGATTTTGGAGAGGAACCTTAAGAAAGGCGTCGTTAAGCTAGTGCCCACCACGCTGGACGACCTATGGCACCTCTACAACATCATCTGCAAGGGTGACTTGGTTTCTGCGCGGACGACACGGGAGACGAAGGTCTACTCTGAGTTCGCGAGACCTCAGAAGGGCAAGCGGGTATCGGTTTTCATTGGTGTAGTAGCTGAAGAGGTTGCGTGGGATCGGAGTCTAAACAGGCTTAGGGTGCGTGGCAGGATTCATGAGGCGCCAGACGACGTTGCCGGGCGGGGGAGCCACCACACGTTGAACATAGCCGTTAACAAGCCGCTGACGATTGTGAAGGAGAAGTGGCTGGGGCATCAGGTTGAGCGTCTTGAGAGGGCTAGGCGTTTTGAGGCTCCGCCTGTCATAGTGGTCTCCATCGACAGCGAAGATTATTGTATTGCCCTCATCAGGCAGTATGGGGTTGATGTGCAGTCTGAGGGCAAGGCGGGTCTGCCCGGCAAGCTGGAGGTGGATAAGAGGGCGGAGGCGTTGCGGGGGTATTTCAGGCGCGCGTTGAGCGCCTTGAGAATGCTTTGGCAGAGCAGCCGCTGCTCCATCGTGTTAATCGGCGTAGGCTTCGTGAAAGACCAGTTCGCTAGGTACTTGAGAGATGAGGATTCTGACGTCGCAAGGGCGGTTGTCAATGTCAAGAGCGTCAACAGCGGTGGGGTGGCGGGGGTTCAGGAGGCTTTGCGCTCGGGTGTGTTGGACGCGGCTTTGAATCATATTCGTGTTGCGGAGGAGTCGAAGGTTGTTGAGGAGGTGCTTGCGAGGCTTGGGAGAGAGGGGGGCGACGTGACTTATGGTCTGGAGCAGGTTGAGAAGGCCAGCTCCTTTGGGGCTGTTGAGGCTCTTCTCATTGCTGACTTTGCCATACGGGATGCTTCGGACGAGGGGCGGCTGGGTTTGGAGAGGTTGATGCAGGAAGCTGAAGCGAAGGGTGGGAAAGTGGTCGTTGTGAGCGTTGAGCACGAGGCGGGTCAGAAACTGCTGGCGTTGGGGGGCGTTGCGGCGCTTTTGCGTTTCCCTGTCAGTTAATCTGGGGCGTTCTATTTTTCGTAGAGCTTTAGGCGTCGCCTAACTTCTGGCTTTGTTTCAGCGAGCTTCTTCAAAGCCATCTCGAAGGTTTCTTCGGCAGTCAACTCCCTTTCGATGAACACTCCTGTCCTTCCCACCTTATCCCGTCTCAGGAGTGCGTGCACACGATCCAAGACTGTTTCTAAGGGTATTCTGAGAGTCTTGGCTGTCTCCTCTTCTCTGCCCACTGTGCTGCTCTCGATGTGCCCTTGGGCAGTGGGCTCTATGAGCATGAGTCTCTTGTCAACACCCGCCACACGCCTATCCTCCCTCAGCATGGCAAGAGTGACCTCGCCTCCGAAGCTGTAAAAGTCTCTTTCCACTTTGCGCATCTTGACCAGCGAAAAGGAGATTGTTCGTTGTTTGTCGACTTCTATGTAGCCCTTGACCGCGTAGAAGGGTGTGGCTTGAATGATTAGTCGTCTGTTTGTGGGGATGTCTGCTTTTTCGAGCGTTGTCTCAGTCATGAAGGAGGAGGGCGGGTTGGGTAGGAAGATGTCTATGTCGCTGTTGGGTGTCACGTCTCCTCGGGCTATGCTGCCGTGCGTGACGGTTGCGATGTCTGCTTTTTCGAGAGCCTCCATCATGTTGACTGCTTGGGAGCGCAGCGTCTTCAGTAGTTGCCAACGCGCTTTGTCGTAGGGAACCTCTAAACGTTCTGTATGCCTTACAGGCTTCTTAATCATGACTTACGCCAGCCTCTACAGAAACCTATACTAAAGCGTGATTTTTAGTTAACTGAAGCAGGAACCATGTGATAAACCGATGCCCCAAAAATGCATGTTGTGCAAGCGTAGAGGCGCAGTCTACATGAGGAGGTACTCGGGTGAGAGGCTGTGTGCCAGATGCTTCTGTCTCTCCATAGAGGACAAGGTGAGGACTGCGATAGCCAAGTATGACATGCTCCGCTTCGACGATAGAATAGCGGTCGGAGTTTCCGGCGGCAAGGATAGCATGGCGCTGCTTTACATCTTGACTGAGCTTGAGGAGTCTTTTCCTAAGGCTGGGTTGGCAGCTGTCACGGTCGACGAGGGCATTCGCGGTTATAGGGATGACGCTTTGAAGATTGCTGAAAGAGGCTGTCGGAGGCTCGGAGTTGAGCATGTGGTCGTGTCGTTTAAGGAGTTGTTCGGGCATGAACTGGACGGACTGGTGGAAAGGCTGCGTGAGAAGACGCCTAAGAGCGGTGGCTTGACGCCTTGCGCCTACTGCGGGGTCCTTCGACGAAGGGCTCTCAACTCGGCAGCTCGTGAATGGGGAGCAACGAAACTTGCGACTGCACACAACTTGGACGACGAAGCTCAAACGATACTCCTGAACATCTTGCACGGCGACCCGGTGCGAATAGCCAGAAATAAACCTGTTTCGTCTCCCACTGATTCTAGTTTTGTGTGTCGCATTAAACCCTTCTGCGAAGTCCTCGAGAAGGAGATAGCCCTGTACGCCTACCTCAACAAGATAGAATTGCAAGGTGAGCCATGCCCTTACGCCTCTACGGCGTTGAGGAACGATGTCCGCACTATGCTGAACAGGATGGAAGAAAGGCATCATGGACTGAAGTACACGGTTTACCGATCAGCAGAAAAACTATGGCCTTCTCTGGAAGCTACAGTAGATTCGGGAAGGTCGAGAAACTGCAAATCATGCGGTGAGTCGACTGTCAATGATATTTGTCAACCGTGCAAAATGCTGCAGGACCTAACGGGTGTTTATCATCATTGAAGATCGCTACCCTGTTAGGTGAGAGTGAAGAATGAAGACGAATGGCGCAGAGAAGACATGCGAGGGTCATAGAAGAAGAGGTGGCGGACCACTGAGGTTCGGCGCCTAGTACTCGCCAAGCCCATGCCTATCCCACCCTCGTATCCGCACCCCCCTGAGCGCCAAACGTCTAGACTCAGGTTGCTCCCTCCCGGGCCTGGCCAGGTTCACCTAACAGACGCGGAAACCGCCTCCCTACAGAGACAGCACCGCGACCGCCAGCCCCAGGGGACGGATACTCATCGTAAGGACAAGCCGAGCCCAGCGCACACAGACGCCTCAGCCCCAGCTGTCAGCCCGTCGTATAGAGGATTTACGGTCGAGGCAAGCCTTTCAGAGGACCCCTAGCCCCCCGCCTGAGGCCCGCCACCAAAACCACATACCAAACAACAAACATTAAAACTTTACCAGCCACCACCGTAGCCCTCCACCTCTTAGGCACCCCCCGACGGTACACAACGCTTTCAGCCCAAAGAAACTCAGCCAACCCTTCCATCGCGCCTGCTACAGCCTCACTGCACGCGCGCAATACCGACAAGCATCAATAGTGGAGTATCTACTACTCTACAAAGCGTGGAATGTAGGTTGGGTCGACCATGCTCGGAAAGAAAGCTGGTAATCTTCGATGTTGAAGGGGTATTGCTGCCTAAGAATCGGTACTTGGTCTTCGAGGCAGGGAGAAACCTGAGCCTTTCCCAGTTCCTCAAGCTTCTATTCATAGGACTTCTTTACGAAATCAGGCTACTCTCTCTCGAATCAGCCCTGAAAAGGGTTTTTAGACTGCTGAAAGGCTTCAGCGCAAAAGAACTGCTCAGAATCTTCAGGAAAGTGCCTTTGCTGCCACACACCGAGGAAGTCTTCGTCAGACTGAGGAACAAAGGACTAAGAACAGTGCTTGCCAGTTCTGGTCTTCCTCGAATCGTTGTCGAAGACCTCGCCTCTCGCTTGAAAGCAGACTATGCCTTTGGACTTGAATTAGAGACAAACAATGACATCTTAACCGGGAGCATAGGCGGCGACATCATAAAGAAGAACGGAAAAGCGCTAGTGGTGGATAGAATTCTAAACCACGAGGGCCTGGCGAAGAAGGACTGTATAGTCGTCGCTGACGACCGCAACAACACCTCGATTTTCGACTCGGAGAGCCTGAAGATAGGCTATAACCCCGATTTCGTGATAGTCCGGAAGTCTGACTACGTTGTTAAGGGGAATCTGCTGGACGTTGTTTCCATCATCGAAGACATGCAAAAAAAGCCAAGGCATGCCTTATCAGGCAACGAGCTAGTTCGAGAGGTTATCCACGCGTGCGGCTTATTCGTGCCCCTGGTCGCTATGTATTTTGGAGCATACCCAATTGCTTTTCTCTTGTTTGTGACGATGCTGGTGTACGTTGCCTCTGAACTAGCCAGAATCGAAGGAAGGAATATTCCTCTGTTTTCTTCAATAACGCTTAAAGCGACAACAGATTCCGAGCGTTACGAGTTTGCAGCAACCCCTATGCTCCTAGCTCTCGGGGTCATCTTGTCCCTTTTACTTTTCCCGGCCCCGATCAACTACGCATCGGTAGCCATAGTCTGCCTCGGTGACAGTGCCGCTTCGATCTTCGGCAAGCTCTTTGGCAGAACACCTGTTCCATTCAACAAAGGCAAAAACATAGAAGGCTCAGCAGCGGGGCTAGTCTTTGCCTTTTTCGGCGCCGCGATTTTTCTGCAGCCGCTGCAGGCTTTCGTGGGCGCTATTATAGGCATGTTCGTTGAATCTTTACCCTTGCCTGTGAATGATAACCTTTCAACCCCATTGGCAACGGGTATCCTACTCACTCTTCTTTTCAATCTTCTGTTCTAGTAACGAGATATTCTGGATTAGTATTCCCTTTTCATAAATGATTATAGTCATCAGCTCTTGAAGTTAATTCTAATAATTATCCAGCTCCGATTTAGAGGATTTGAGAATGGATCGCATAAAGACCGGAGTAGAAGGGTTAGACGAGCTAATTGACGGAGGTGTAATAAAGGGCGAGATAATTCTCTTGGCAGGTAGTACCGGCAGCGGCAAAACAATCCTCTCGACTCAATTCATATACAACGGTGCCAAGTGCGGAGAAAAAGGAGTCTACGCGACTTTTGAAGAAGACGAGAATAGCCTGAAGCGGAACATGGCGAGATTGGGTATGGACTTGGAGAAGCTGGAAGCCGAGGGGAAAGCGAGAGTCATCGGTTTGCAGTCGATGAAAGACATAGGTTTGAACGCAAACTTGGACTATATTCTGAAAAGCGTCAGGGAAATGAAGGCTGAACGTCTGGTCATAGACTCGCTCACGGCCTTTTTCACTGGTGCAGGCGAGAGATTCGAGTATAGGACTCTCATGCATCTCTTCTACAAGATATTGAAGAAGATGGACTGTACCACAGTAATGACCTGCAGCGTTCCGGCAGGCTCTGAAACTCTAGGGCTTGGAATAGAAGAGTTCATAGCCGATTCAGTGATAGTTCTCGAAAACGTAGTCATCGACGCAGAACTCAAAACACGTTTCCTAATCAGAAAAATGAGAGGAACAAGCCATAGCAGAACCTACCACGATGTCATAATAGACGAAAAAGGACTCAAGATAGTGCCTTTCTCCACGATGTAAGATCTGGGAAATGCAATGATAGATCTGTTGTTCTTCTCAGCAACTTTCGTGGCACTCCTCACGTTAATTGTATTCTTCATACGTCAGAGGGGCTCCTACTTCAAATCGGTCCAAATACTCCTGCTCATAGCGTTTTCAGCCATCGCCTCCATCGTCTTCATTAACATAATCAAGAACTACGCCATAAATGAAAGCTGGATGATGGCAACATACCCACTCTGGGGCACCTCTGCTGGAATTATCGCCGCCCTGGCAATAGAGCATACGGCATTCATCTTACATGAACGGCAGACGACGC
>CAYGVX010000010.1:0-13678 GCA_964353725.1 uncultured Candidatus Bathyarchaeia archaeon | reverse complement strand
CAAGTCTCAAACGCCCTCTGGTGGCTTGGAATCTGCTGGATGCTGATCGGAGCAACACTGATGCTGTTCCACGGATTGCTGAGAAGCTTGAACATGGAATTAGTAGAGATAAGCTCTCTTTTCTACGTTCTCTACTACGGGGTCATCGCATACCAATTCAAACAGACAACCACCCTTGAAGGCTTGCTTAAGACCACCTGCCCCTCCCTTCACCTAGGAGAGGGGGATCACCTTGTTGTATTCTACACCAACAAAGTGAACAAGTGGAAGGTCTTTTCTGCTTACATTCACCAGGGCATCCGCGAAGGCGACAGAGTCATCTATGCACATTCAGACAATGACACTGATACTGTAAGAGCTAAGCTAAAAGAGCAGGGAATGGATGCGGAAAAACATGAACGAAACGGGTCGCTTGTTCTAATGGGGATTTCTCATGTCTACATGCGCAACGGGGTAATCGATAAAGGGCAGTTGATCAACTTCTGGAATGATTTGAAGGCCGACACTAAAAAAGACGGTTTTAAGCATGAGCGGGACCTCTTTGACATGGGGGATTTGAGCTTCTTGGGAGATCAGAAGGAAAGCTACTTCGAGTATTTGAGAGAGGCGAACACCCAGCTGATGGACCCTTTCATGATTGAACTCCGTGCAGTCAACATCGAAAGCCTAAGCCCCGAGCTGATTCAAGAGTTCAAGTTTTTGAGCACTAAGTCGATGGACCTCATTGAGTATTCGGACAAGTTCTCCAAGAGAATCGGGGTTAACCATGGTTACGTGGTTGGCCGAAGCCTCCTGTTGGAGTTTGACCCCGCGTCGAATTATGAGGAGGCTGTTCAAGACTTTGTCTTGGAAGCATCAGCGAACGCTGAGTCGGTCATAGTATTCACTAGTAAGGGTGGTACGCTGCACACGCTCTTGAGTCGACAGGAGAACGTGAAGTTTCTGCTGTTGACGAACCTTGCTTCCGGTCCAAAGAATGGCAGGCATTCAGAAGGAGTTTTGGTCCCTGCGAACAACACGTCACTTCTTCTAGATGCTTTGAACAGAGCTGTCAAAAGCCATCCAGATGGAAACTTCAACCTTGTTTTTGACAACTTGACCAGCCTTATCTTACAGGTGGGTTTTGAAAAAACATACAATTTCGTACGCTACGCTCTAGAGATACTAAGCTCGATCAACGTCACTTCAATATTCCTGTTCAACCCCAGCGCTCACGATCCGAAAATCGCCTCCAGCCTCAAAAGCCTGTTCAGCAGTCAGATAGCCTTTGAGAAAGGAGGTTTAGAAATCATCAAGTTACCCGAGGAGCCAATGAACGTATGAAGGTGTACGTTGTATGGAGTTAGAAGACTATTTCGAGAAATCCCTCATAAAAACCATCGACATGCAACTGAAGCAAGTATTCGGAGAATCTGGAGCCTCGATCATCTACCAATATCTGCAGAGTGCTCTCTCTCTACGCCAGGAAGAGATTCCGAGGAAACTGGAAGCCTTTTCCGAGGGGCTCGATAAATTTCTCAGCTCGGGAGCTAGAGTAGTGGAGAAAATCATTCTCGACAAGCTATACTCGAATTTCGACCAAGCGTTCGAGTTCAAGGAAGGCTATAGCTTCGTGGATTATGTGGAAGATCTAAAAACAGATGTGAAGAGGAACGGCAAGTAGAGCATTCTCAGTCCAACCACCGAACCCTCAGCAATGATTAACTCCTGTAACCGGAAGATGACACCGATCACCTCCGCTTCAGAACAATACCTGTGGGGTCAATATCCTTCCTGAGAACTGACAACTCTTCAACAGTAGGCGGCTCAGTCATTGTCACTTTTTTGGGCAGAATCAAGCTAAAACCTGTGTTTGCCTTCACCTGTTCCAAGCTCACACCTAGATGAGTCGACAGCAACATCATACGCTTGCTCTTATCATCAAACCCCATAGTTCCCAGCTGGGTAATAACCCGAAATGGACCAGTGCCCGTTGGGAGACCCACCTTCTCCCGAGCGCCGCTGCCAGACAAATACCCGGGAGTAGTGACAAAGTCAATCTTCTCCACAAACTTTCTGGCGTCCTGCTGCATCAGAATGACCGTCTGCCAGCACAGAGAACCCGCATCATTGGCCCCTCCACTGCCGGGCAAGCGAACCTTAGGCTGTTCATGCGCACCTATCACGGTCGTGTTGATGTTCCCGTAAGGGTCGATTTGAGCTGCCCCAAGAAAACCATAATCGATGTAGCCCATTTGAGCAGTTGACATGACGTAGTCCATGCTGTTTGCCATGAGTGCTTTGTGGAAGGTCCGGGAGTCTCCTACTGATATTGGAAGCATGGGCACTTGTGGTCCTATGCCTCCAGCCTCAAAGACGATGAGCAAGTTGGGAGCATGTGTCCTTTGTGCCAAGACGGCGGCGATGATTGGCAACCCTGTCCCAACGAGAACAGATTTCTTGTCCTCGAGAGTCCTGGCAGCAGCGCACGCCATCAACTCAATGGTTGTGTACTCGTTCTTCTCTGTCATTTTGTTTCACCCTTCTGCCCATGGAGTTTTTAGGGGCGCCCGCAGAAGCTCAACCTGTCGCAGATGGTTGAGTGTGCTTTTTCCGCCTATCAACTCCACGTATTCTTTGAAATCCTTCACGCCGTAGACATACTTCTTGAAGTATTGTTGAGCTCCTTCGTCGGTTTTGGATAGCCTAAGCCATTCCGACATGTGTTCTTCGTCTGAGTAGTACAAGTAGGGCATGTTGCCCGGATGGGAACCAAAAGGTGCCTCGATGACGGCGTCAACCAGATAGTAAGGGATGACGGTTTTCCAGGGCTCTTCCCTAATCTTTCTTTCGCTCACGATTTTTTCTGTGGTCACGATCAGTCTGCGCGCAGCGCGTGCAAGCTCGAAATCTTCTATCAAAATGCCGTCGATCTGCGAGTTGCCGTATTTGTCACATCGATGCACATGCACGACCACGACATCTGGGTAGCAAGCAGGGAGTAAGCAGATGAGTTTGCCGCTGAAAGGGTCTCTGACAATCTTGGCCGAACTGTGTCTAAAGGTGTCTGTGCCCAGCATGGTTCGGGTCGGGATAAACGGAAGCCCCATGGCTGCTGCCTTGAACCTCCACTGAAAGCTGGCATTCGAGATTTCCGCCACAACTTTCACTTTGCCGGTCTCCACGGCTCTTCGCGACGCCGGCGATAGACCTCGAAGCTCATGTCCAAAACAGTATGCCGCTTCAACTCTGTCAACGCATCCCGAGGCAATCAGAATGTCAGCGTCATGCACGGCGGTTTTTCCAGCGAGGACCAGTTTCCTCTTTTTTTGTCTCACTATCTCGTAGATTGCTATCATAGAGACTCGTACATGTCCGAATCCGCCGAAAGCAATGTAGTCGCCGTTGCTAACGAACTTGGAAACCGCTTCCTTTACTGTGGTTCTCTTGTCTTTCAGATTTCGAGGCTTGTTTCTTAACACCCATTTCCGATGCTCATCTGGGTCATACCAAGCTAAGAGCTCGCCCTTGCCTTGTTCAAGGACCTTCATCACCATCATCTTCTCAAGTGCAGTTTACAACTGTAGTCTGGGTTTCTGCGTAAAAACGTTAGGGCAGATGTGTTCAGAGCGCACACAACTCTACCATAGAGGGGGGAGATCCCCGCTTGGCTTTGCCGGCAGAAGCGTGCTCGTGTTAAGCTGGCGAGAGTCTGAAGACACGTCGAGCCGCTGCGGATGCTCTCTTCAGATCCTCACAACGTTTAGTGGGTCATTTCGGCTTGATCCCTGAGACCTTCACGCTTGCGACAGTGTTGGCGATTTTCCTGATTTCTCCAGCAGGGATTTCTAAGGTTCTCACTATTGCTTGTGCGGTTGGGTCGTTGATCATGCTTTCGATTGGGAAGGAGCTCTCTTCGAGTATTTTGATTTCTTGGAAGCCGGCTTCTTCAATCAGTTCCAGGTATTTTTCTTTCATTTCAGCACCTGAGAGGCACCCGACGTATGCCTGAACATTCCTTTTTATGCTTTCCGGGAGCTTCTTCAGTAGGACGATGTCTGAGACCATTAGTCTTCCGCCGGGTTTTAGAGCTCTGAAAGCTTCTTCGAACACTCGTTTTTTGTCGGGTGAGAGATTAATCACGCAGTTCGAGATGACAACATCGATCATGCCGTCTGCCACAGGGAGGTTTTCGATTTCTCCTAGCCTGAACTCTACGTTCTGAAACTTGCCTTTTCTGGCGTTTCCTCTTGCCTTGTCAATCATTTCCGGTGTCATGTCCACGCCGACAACCTTGCCGTCCTTGCCGACTCTGCTGGCTGCTAGAAAACAGTCGAACCCCGCACCAGAACCTAGGTCGAGGACAGTTTCTCCTTTTCTAAGAGAAGCCAACGCAACAGGATTGCCGCATCCGAGGCCGAGGTTCGCGCCTTCTGGAACTGAGTCTATGTCGTCTTCGCTGTAGCCTATTCTTCTGCTGATTTCCTCATTAGCGGACGCTGTTCCGCTGCAAGGACCTGGCGTAGTAGCGCAACAGGACGTTTCCTTCTTGGCGACTTTTGCGTAGCCATCCCGCACGATCTTCTTTATTCTATCATCCTTCATATCCTCAACTCCCACTTAGTTAACTACAACCACATTTATCGTCTTGCTCGACCCATTCTTTTATGTCTTCTTCTGTCGAGCCGAATGGACATTCATCTGAGCCGCCCATATCCTTTCCGGCCAGGGTTGAGGCGAATTTGTCCATCTTACCAAACGCGCCTTTTCTCACAACTCTCCCTATTGCGATCGCCTCGAGGATCTCTTCCTTTTCTACTCCCGCTCCTTGAGCTTGAGTGACAGCAGTCTGAAGGCAAGGCTGACAATTCGCAGTGACAGAAGCTCCGACAGCTATCAGCAACTTGATTTTGTCTTCCATATTAGATCACCTCCTCGTTGTTTTCTAGCTCGCGTCTGTGCGCGATCTGCTTAATCTGTAGACGCCACCAGCGACGAGGAGCATGCCGAAGGCTACTAATGGAAAAGGCCATGTGCTTACGTTAGTGCCAATCATCCCCGCTTGTTTCAGCAGCAGTAGACTTCCCCATAGGAGGATGACGGATCCAATGGACACCTGGTTAATGGCATGTCTTCTTAGTTTGCTCGGGTGTTCATTTCGAATCTGCTTATCACGCCGGTTTTCTTCTGCCTTCATAATGAATCTCCTTTTTGGTTTAACTACTAACTGAGGGTAGTAGAAAACTATTTAAGGTTTCTCTGACTTCTACTTACTAGAAGTAGGAGGAAACAACTGTGGACGTCAAGGAAACAGTCGCCCGAGATAGGATAGTCTCGCGGCTAAAAGAGCTGGGATTACCAACTCATGAGGCATTGATATACGTTGCGCTCTTGACGCATCCTAACATAACTGCGGGCGTGCTGTGCAAGGAAACTGGTATCCCTGACTCTAAGATCTACTATGCTCTGGACGGGCTATCTAAGAAAGGCATGCTCATAGTTCAGAGAGGTAATCCCAACATTTACCTGCCTATACCACCAAAAGAAGCCATCGCCAATCTGAAGCAACAGCTGACTGAAAGTCTCAACGAGAAGATCAAAGAAGCAGACATTCTAGTCGACATGTTGACGCCAGTATACGAGAGCGCCGAAAAATCGGGGGAACCAGAAGTAGCCTACATCATCAGGGGACAGAAGAACATCATCAACAGAATGAAAGCACTGATCGAAACAGCACGGAAGGAAATAACGATTTTCATCTCACACCCAGCAGTCCTCAATGGACTCAAAGAGTCATTGGCCGATGCAAGGGATAGACGCGGGGTCAAACTGAACATAGCCATAACCCAAGAGCTTCTTGAAAAAGAAGACTATTCGAACCTTGGCGAAATACGCTTGCTATGTTGTCCGGTTGGAATGCTTCTCTCCGACACGAAAACGCTACTGACAGTGTCAGACTGGATTGACGAAACTGCCATGCTGACGCAAGACCAAAACCTAATTCAAGTCGCCAGAGGCTCCTACGACAATCCCCGCGTTGCACAAGCGTGCGATTGCGAGCGTAGTCCCAATCAGTTCCGAAGAAAAGCGTAACAAGCGTATTTAAAGGGGAGGGGGGGTAGGTGGCGTCTCTGTCGTTCGTAGAGTGCAGTCGCTGAGCATTTATGATACCGTTGACTCATTGTTGTTTGCTTGGCAGGAGAAGCCGCCAGATGGGCAGCATCGCCCAACCAATCCAAACTGTAACACAAAGAATAGGCAAGTCCTGCAAAGGTTTCGCGCGCGCATCGCGCCTCCCCAAAATATCACGGTCCAGAAAGACGGAAAGTAAGCTTCGTGCGTGCGCGATGGTTTTAAATATTTTCCTGCTAGAATAAGATGAGGTGATTCGATGAGCAAGAAGGCGAGTGAGCGCGCTGAGAGGGCTGAAAAAGACAGGACTAAGAAGGCTAAAAAAGCCCAAGATAAGGTTGAGAAGACTGAAAAAGGCAGGGCTAAGAAGGCTAGAGAAGCTCAGGATAAGATTGAGAAGACTGAAGATGATAGAGTCGAAAGCGCTAGAAAGAGCGAGCGTTCTAGAGTATTCCGAGAGTTTTTGGGTGGTACTGACAGATCTAAAGGATGCTGTGAACCATGCAATTATCATGTCAGAACGGGTAATGGAGAATTTCAACCCTGCAAGATGGGCCATAAAGATTCTGGGCCGGATAAAGAGATTTGTGCTGATTGCTCTGAGCCACGTTACCGCCCAAAAAAGTGAACATCATGCGCAAGCTTGGTTGAACCTTCGAAGCGTGTCTTGGTGAGTGCGTGCGCATCTTCAGTCAGCTCACTCGTCGTCATCTCTTTTTTTTTGGGGGTTAAAATCTAATGCACACACACAGAAAATGACGACGATTGTGTGGTGAAGCTGAGAAACGCACGCAATAAGGCTATAAATGCTTAGACTGGTTCCTCTGCAAGAAGAAACTCTAAACTCTCCTTTCTTTCCTTGTCAAGGACACTGTACCACGCGCGCTAATAGCGCGCCCACAACTGTTTACAGTCTGTAATCTCCTAATGAACCCCACTTTTCGGTTTTGCTGTACTTTTTGTCAGTGGATTTGAAATGAACCAGAATCGGGACTTGGTCAAGCTTGGGGTCGTGATCAAAAAAGGCTTTATCTCCGAATCTGATCGCCTCCAAAACTAGCGAGAGTTCAGAACAGAATATGTTGTACCGCCACTTGGCTCTTCCAAAACAAAGCCTCCACTAACATGACGATGCACGTTTAACGAGAGTCCTCCTGAATCCGCTCTTAGCTCTGCCAACACTTCATCCCTCATTAGGCGCGTGTATAGCTTGGAAATCCGTTTCGTATCATAGCATTGGCCTATTGACAAGAAAAGATCGCCGGTTGAATCAGAATGAGTCAGCGTGTAGTATCTCGGAGTTCCTGGGGTATCCGGACTTGCACCAGGCAAGTACTTGACATACAGTTTCTCTGGGATCAAACGTGTCATTTCAATCTGCCTATTTAGTTCCTGACGAAGAGGCTTACGAAAAGCATATTAGCCTTTCTGATCACACGTAGTTTCGTGAACTCTGGAGAAAGACAGGAGATAATAGCCAAGTCGCCTATTTCGTTCAGCTATCTGAAGCGTTTCAATCTTGGCGCAGGCGTATTGCATCTGGTACAAGGAATACTGATGCTCTCTCTTGGAGTTCTTCTAAAATGGAACCAGGACATATACACTTTCTACCTGAAGATACCATTCGATCTCGGGCCTCCAGTGAGGTTTTTGGGGCCTCCCTATCCAAACTCGCAGATCCTTTTCACTGCAAGCTATTTGGGAGTGATTGTCGCCTCGTTTCCGTTGATCTCAGCTTTCGCGCACTTCATGATCGCATACCCAAAGAACAAAGACTATGTTGAGAACCTGAAGAAGGGAATGAACCCTTACCGTTGGTATGAGTATGCTTTCTCAAGCTCGATAATGATAGTTCTTATCTCAACTTTCGTAGGCGTCTGGGATTTCTGGTCGCTGGTGATGATTTTTGTACTGAACGCAATGATGATCATGTTTGGATATCTGATGGAAATGATAAATCAGCGAACTGAGAAGACCTCTTGGTCTGCTTTTCTGCTTGGTTGTATTTCAGGCGGAGTTCCATGGGTCGTGCTGTTCGCCTACTTCATTGCGGCTGTCATGTCCACTGGCACGAATCCACCGGCATTTGTGTACTCGATATTCTTCATCTACTTCATAGTGTTCGATATCTTTGCCCTCAACATGGTTCTGCAATACAAAGGCGTCGGACGCTGGAAAGACTACCTGTACGGCGAACGAGTCTATATAATCCTCAGCTTCGTAGCCAAAACAATCTTGGCTTGGCTGGTCTTCATCGGGATATTTGCACCCTTCTAGCACCTGCACTTCCGCGCGCGCACCCACGCTAAGACTCCAACTGCGACGTTGACGGTGATGGTGACATCGACATCTTCGACCCCGTCCTAGCAGCGGGAAACTATGGAGAAAGCTGGCAGCACAGGCCAGCTTTTTTCCTGTTTTTCCATAAGTGATGCTGGGGGTGGGATTCAAAATCTCTTTGCAGGAGAGACATCACCCATAACCCTCGCTTCGTTCTGGTTATTGATTGCTCCCAACTGAAACGTGGTGCGATTGGTTCTAATAGAGAAAAGGTGGGGTAGGCGGTTTTTCAGTTTCAAGTCTATTTCTTGAGACAGATCTCCATCGTTGAGACGTTTCTCGGGTTGCCGCCCTCTTTTGGTGTGATTTGTTCGGTGCCGATAGAAATGGCGTGTACTTTGGCGTCTTTGAAGAATCGGTTGCGAACGATTTCAGCGACGTCAACAGCTGTGCTGATAGCTCGACCGCGTGCCTTCAATGTCACTTCTGACGTGTTGCTCATATTGAAGCCAGTGATGACTGCCATGACGTAGTTCATTGGTGGTTTGTTTCCGACGTATATCGTATTTGGATCTTTGATTGACATGCAATGCACCTCCTTCTTCTGGTTTTCCTGATAGCTGTTCTGAATTCTGGATGGTGTCGGTTTAGGCCTGCACTAACTCGCCGATAGCGAACCTGTTTCCGACTCTCGTTATTTTGAACTTGACTTTTTCACCTTGTTTGGCGTTTGGCACGAATACTATGAAGCCTTCTATTTTTGCGATACCGTCGCCTCTTCTGCTTGTGTCCTCGATTTGGGCCTCATATTCCTTGTCAACTTCTACTGGTTTCTTCACGCTGAACCTAGGTTCACTGTTCTCAAATCCTCTTCTTCTATCGTATGAATATGACATTCTATCACCTCGCTTGTTTTGTCAGCCAGAACTGCTTGAAAAGTAAAACCGTCGTAACCGTTCTACCCTTTCGGAAAGCGCCTAACTGCCTACCCGTGTCACACCAGTGCATCTTATTAACCTTTGTATGCGCGCCACGTTAGAGACACCAGCCGCGAATCTCCCATTCTTTCTCTTTTCAGACGTCGTACACATGCAAGTAACGACTCTTGCCCACTCTCTCATTCACTTGCCGTGGCTGGAGTTGCCTCTTCATTTTCTACAATAAAAACCATGTTTTTCTGTGGCCTAGTTTGAGGGCGTTCAGTAGAACCCAGCATTGAATTGCCACGGACAATCTGGCTGTGATGCCTTTGACACTGGATTGCAGCTCGCTTTCCGTCCTGCGAAATCCAAATAACGCGACTTCTTGCATTGCATTGAGGGCATTTTGTGTGGTCGTTTATCTTAAGCATCTCAGGCTGCTCCTTTCTTCCGATTGTCCACGTATGTTCTTGTTCGAGTTTTCTTCCTACCTGGACAATTAACTCGTACAGACGACTTGCACTTTCTACAGTTGGTGACTATGCCCGCTCTTAAATTGCACATTAATATCCATCTCCTTGATAAGATTCGAAAAGATTCCAGTATTGGTAGGACAAGCCTACACGATAAAGAAAGCTTTTCAGCCATAATGGTGTTTGCGCTCTTATAAAGGCATAGGTGAACGAACGAGCGAGCAGTTCTCCAGGTGCACGCCTGTGCTTTTGCGTAGGTGGCGCAGGGGTTGGGCAGGATCTCCGCGATCTCCACCTAGCTTTACTGGCAAAAGTATGCTGGGCGAGGGATTGAAGCCTTCCCGGGCTGCTATCGGAGCTTTCTTCAGGGTACCGAGACTTTTCAAGGACTACTTTGGCTTGATCCATGAGACTTGCGCTTGCGACGGCGTTAGCGGTTTTCTTGATTTGCAGCTGATTGTTATGAAGATGCTCGTTAAGACCGTCGCTATGGCCAGATAGGCTGTAGCGTGCGCGAGTTGCGAGGTGCCGAACCTTGCGCATCATTTATAAACTTCGAAGACCCAGTATGCATTGCACGAAGTGAGGGAGAAAGGGTCCGGGAAAGATGGCACGTGCTCTAGTGAAGGCTTTAAGCGTTTGCTTTGCAAGACCGGATTTCGTAGTCAGCAATAGAAAGTTTTTTCTCGGCTTCTCCATTTTTCTTCTGTCGTCTGCTCTTCTTTTTCAACAATATCCTGTTTGTGGAGCTTCATCACCCAGCTCTGCAAGGCTTTCTCCTCTTCCTCCGTTCTATATTGCTGATTACATAGGTGAGGTTTTCGATGTTGGTCTTGAGGTGTCAGGGGTTGAGGGTCTTCACAGTGCTAGTTTCATTATCGCTTATGATTCAGTTCTTTTGGATGTGCAACAAGTGATTCAAGGTGCGTTCTTTCCAAGTGACGCTTGGTTCCACTTCGAGATAGATGAATCTTCGGGGCTCGTAGAACTGGAAATGTCACTCTCTGGTTCTCATGAAACAATAAGTGGCAGCGGTGTCTTGGCTGAACTGTCGTTTGAGGTTGAGCAAGCATCGCCTGAAATCGTTGGGAGTCCAGTTAGATTTTCGCAGTTCAAGCTTTACGGTCTGAATCTTGAGGAATTGGATTGCAAATCTGTTGGTGCAATCCTCTTCTGGCGGTCTGTAATGCCACGTGAGCCAGATGGAGAGCGACGAATAGACCTTTACACTCTGAAGAGCGGTATCGGGTTAGGGGAGTCTGGCGGTTGGTTCGGGTATGGGGACGTCGTGACCTTGAAGGCCAACGTGACTTACGCTGATTGGCCACAGCAGAGTGTTCTTGTGGCTTTTCAAGTTATTGATCCCTTGAACAATACGGCTTTGATTTTTGTCTCCGAGACGGATGAAAACGGAGTCGCCGAAACAAGTTTCAGACTCCCGGAAGTCTCTGAGAGCGTGGGAATTTGGACAGCTATAGCATCAGTCGACGTAGCCTGTGAAATCGTGTGGGATACTTTGACCTTTCGTGTCAGTTCGCCCGTGGGCGGTGAGACTACTGCCATTGAGCAGTACCACAGACACTACATCTATTTCGCTGTCGTGGGGATTCTGGTGTTGGGCTTGGCAGTGTCAAAGAGAGTGTTTGGGGAATCAAGTGAGCAATCGTTTTCGGTCTCTTCTCGTCTATCTATGGTGCGCGCGAAAAAGTTATTATCTAGTTATGTGGATTCTAAATGGGGGATAACATGAGATTTTCCATCCTCAGTTTGTCGTTGCTTTCTCTACTCGTGCTAGCTCAGTTGCTGATGGCTGCTAACTCTCGCCCATCTGGATCACAGTATCCCGTCGAGATCCTTTCAGTGAAAACTGGAGTACACGTTAACGGAGAATGGTACAGCAGGACGTTTTTCAGTCACCTAGAGTCTGTGGAAGTAGTCATGACTCTGAGGGTAACGGACCCGGGCATAACGCAAGTGTGCCTAACCTTCACGGTGATGGATTCCGAGCAGCATCCGGTCCTGTTTAAATCCTGCTTCTACGCAATAGGAGAAGGCGGAATCCAAGAAGTGTCAGTGAACCTTGGCCCGATACCGAGCTACTCTTCCCTAGGGGACGCAGCACTGTACTCAAATGTTCTGACAGGGCTTCCAAGCCAAGGAGGCAAACCCCTATGTCCACAGAATCGGCAGAACTTCATGATTTGGTGGAACTCCGCAGACGTCAACCGTGATTATGCCGTAGGTTTCCCAGATGTAGTAGTGGTGTGTGCATCTTATGGGAGATCAGATTCAGATCCCCTGTGGAATGAGCGCTGCGATATTGCGACACCGTATCGTTCTATTGACATTTTCGACATCTTGAAAGTCATGAGAAACTATTCTGAAGAGTGGTCCGCAACCTAGTTAGGCTAGGGACAGAGTGTTAGCTGGCCCGTCCTGTCAGCGCGTACGCGAAATGCATTTGTCGAGTCTTTTTTAAGGTATGATGCTATGGTGGTGGAGAGCTGGCATGCATTATTTATGCGATTGTTGCGTCTTTGTAAGGATTGAGAGAAGTGAAAGCTTGCATAGAGAATTGTTACATATAGTTATTTAAGTGAGAGTTCAGTATTAGCACCCATATACAAGGGAGAAGTGAGAATCGGATAGACGGGCAGTAGCGTTGTGATGGCTGTGATGTGCTCGCCTTTAGTGTACAGAGGTCTGTTCTCAGTAGCTTTGCAGCTCTGCTTCTCTCAATCACAATTGAATTGCCCAAATGGGGAGAGCGAGGTTGACTAGAAAGCTATTTGGTCTAGTTTTGATATTCCTGTCGGCACTGATCCCTCTGAGCCAACTCAGCCTAAGCAATAGCCGAGTGATCGTCAGAGCAAGCCCTGGAATAGTAACGGTTCCCGACGATTTTCCCACAATACAACAAGCGATCAACTATGCTGGCGAAGGAGACTTGATAAACGTTAGGAACGGCACATACCATGAGCATGTTATCGTGAACAAGTCAGTGTCGCTTGTGGGGGAGAACAGGCTTGCAACAATCATAGACGGCAGCTTGGCTGGAGTCGTCGTCCTAATCACGGCCGACAACGTTGTCCTGAGAGGGTTCACAATAAGAAATAGCGGTTATGAATCATACGATGCTGGGATTTGGATAACCTCCGCCAACGCTAGAATCGCGGGCAACCAGATAGTGGACAATTCCTGGGGCGTCGCTCTATCTGCCACAGGCAGGTCTTGTCAGATTAATAACAACAACATTACTGGAAACGATCATAGCGGATGGCATTCGTGGGGTGGCGGCATATTCTTGACTGATTCAAACAACAACTCAATAGTTGGAAACAAAATATCTTGCCGTGAGGACAACGGCATTTATCTCTCAGGCTCCTGCAACTGCAACAACATCCTTGGTAATACTTTCATGAATCATTCCTCCAGCGGAGTGCGCTTGAGCTGCAGCAACAACGTCATACATCACAACAACTTCATGGAAACCAGCCATCAAGTACTCTTAGAAGCAGGGGTCAACACGTGGAACGGCGACTACCCCTTCGGCGGCAACTATTGGAGCGACTACGCCGGCTCTGATTCGTTCAGCGGGATTTTTCAGAATGTAACTGGGAGTGACGGAATAGGAGATTCGCCGCACATGCTGGACGGAAACAACAAGGACAGCTACCCCCTCATGCAGCCCTATGATTTGGTCAAGAACCTTGACACCGATCTCTGCTATGTGACCATTCAATCAGCAGTAAGCGCTTCCGAAACAGCGGAAGGACACACGATTTACGTCCCATCTGGAGCATACTATGAGAATCTGGTTGTCAACAAAGGTGTTTCACTCATTGGAGAGAACAAGCAGACAACCATGATCAATGGAAGATCCGTTGGAAACGT